>NZ_JBSWTH010000002.1:30000-163829 GCF_056158445.1 Cytobacillus sp. ABV4_503 | reverse complement strand
TTAGATAATAACTGCTTTTTCAACTACTTCTACAAGACGGAAGCGTTTAGTCGCAGATAGTGGACGAGTTTCCATAATACGAACGATATCGCCAGTTTTTGCTTGGTTTTGCTCATCATGAGCTTTGAACTTTTTAGAGTACTTAACGCGTTTACCGTAAAGTGGATGCTTTTTGTAAGTTTCGACAAGAACCGTTACTGTCTTATCCATTTTGTCAGAAACGACGCGTCCAGTGTAAACTTTGCGTTGGTTGCGTTCACTCATTGTGCGAACCTCCTCTCAATATCACTTGCTAAAGCCGATTTCTCTTTCACGAATAACAGTTTTCATGCGGGCAATCGCTTTGCGTACTTCACGAATGCGAGCTGTGTTTTCAAGTTGTCCAGTCGCCAATTGAAAGCGAAGGTTGAAAAGCTCTTCTTTTAATGATTTTACTTTTTGTTCAATTTCGGCAGTGGTAAGGTCACGAATTTCATTAGCTTTCATTTGATTCACCACCAATTTCTTCTCGTTTTACAAACTTGCACTTAACTGGAAGTTTGTGTGATGCAAGACGTAATGCTTCACGAGCGATCTCTTCAGATACACCAGCGATTTCGAACATTACTTTACCAGGCTTAACAACTGCAACCCATCCTTCTGGAGCCCCTTTACCGGAACCCATGCGGACTTCTAGAGGCTTTGCAGTGTAAGGCTTATGCGGGAAAATTTGAATCCAAACCTTACCGCCACGTTTCATGTAACGAGTCATTGCAATACGTGCAGATTCAATTTGACGGTTAGTGATCCAAGAAGCTTCAAGAGCTTGAAGGCCATATTCACCGAAGTTTACTTCAGTTCCGCCTTTTGATTGACCACGCATTTTTCCGCGGTGTACACGACGATATTTAACGCGCTTTGGCAATAACATATTATTTGCCTCCTTCCCCAGTTTTCTTCTTAGTAGGAAGGACCTCTCCACGATAGATCCATACTTTTACGCCCAATTTACCGTAAGTTGTATCAGCTTCAGCTGTAGCATAATCGATATCAGCACGAAGAGTATGAAGTGGAACTGTTCCTTCGCTGTATGATTCTGAACGAGCGATATCAGCACCGCCTAAACGACCAGATACCATTGTTTTGATACCCTTAGCGCCAGCGCGCATTGCACGTTGAATAGTTTGTTTTTGAGCACGACGGAAAGATACGCGGTTTTCTAATTGACGAGCAATGTTTTCCGCAACCAATTTCGCATCAATATCTGCTCTTTTAATTTCAAGAATGTTGATATGAACACGCTTGCCAGTTAATGAGTTAAGTGACTTGCGAAGTGCTTCAACCTCAGTACCACCTTTACCGATAACCATTCCTGGTTTCGCAGTGTGGATAGTGATGTTCAGGCGATTAGCAGCACGTTCGATTTCTACTTTAGAAACAGAAGCATCGCTTAAGCGCTTTGTGATGTACTCACGAACCTTAAGGTCTTCGTGTAAAAGATCAGCATAGTCTTTGCCTGCGTACCATTTTGACTCCCAATCACGGATGACACCGACACGCAAACCGACTGGATTTACTTTTTGACCCACTGATTATCCCTCCTTCTTTTCTGATAAAACGATAGTAATATGGCTAGTGCGCTTGTTGATTTGGCTTGCACGGCCCATAGCGCGAGGACGGAAACGTTTTAAAGTTGGTCCTTCGTCTACGAATGCTTGAGCAACTACCAGATTGTTAACGTCCATTTCGTAGTTGTGCTCAGCGTTAGCTAGTGCAGATTTTAAAACTTTCTCTACGATTGGAGAAGCAGCTTTAGGTGTAAGGTTTAAAATCGCTACTGCTTCGCCTACTTGCTTTCCTCGAATTAAATCTACGACTAAACGAGCTTTACGAGGAGCAATACGAACTGTTCTTGCAACAGCTTTAGCTTGCATTAGAATGCCCTCCTCTCATTAACGTCTTGTTTTCTTATCATCATTGCCATGGCCTTTGTACGCACGAGTTGGAGCAAATTCTCCAAGCTTGTGGCCTACCATGTCTTCAGTGATGTATACAGGCACATGTTTACGACCATCATAAACTGCGATTGTGTGTCCGATGAATTGTGGGAAGATCGTAGAACGGCGAGACCAAGTTTTTGTAACTTGCTTGCTTTCTGTTTCGTTAAGCTTTTCGATCTTTGTCATTAAATGTTCATCAACAAAAGGTCCTTTTTTTAAGCTGCGACCCATGATTGAACCTCCCTTCGTGATTGCTCTACGGTTCTAATTTGGAACCGTAGTACAATCCCGTTATTTTTTACGACGACGTACGATAAATTTGTCTGATTTGTTGTTTTTCTTGCGTGTCTTGTAACCAAGTGTTGGTTTGCCCCAAGGAGTCATTGGAGACTTACGTCCGATTGGCGCACGTCCTTCACCACCACCGTGTGGGTGATCGTTAGGGTTCATTACAGATCCACGTACAGTTGGGCGCTTGCCTAACCAGCGTGAACGACCTGCTTTACCAATGTTAATAAGTTCGTGCTGCTCGTTGCCAACCTGACCTACAGTTGCACGGCACTCAGCAAGAATCATGCGAACTTCACCAGAGTTTAAACGAACTAATACATACTTGCCTTCTTTACCAAGAACTTGTGCAGAAGTACCAGCAGAACGTACTAATTGTCCGCCTTTGCCAGGTTTTAATTCGATGTTGTGGATTACAGTACCCACTGGAATGTTAGCTAGTGGAAGTGCATTACCCACTTTGATATCTGCTTCAGGACCAGACATTACTTCCATGCCCACCTGTAAGTTCTTAGGTGCAAGGATGTAACGCTTTTCTCCATCTACATAGTTAATTAGTGCAATATTTGCAGAGCGGTTTGGATCATATTCGATTGTGGCAACGCGTCCTGGAATGCCATCTTTGTTACGTTTAAAATCGATGATACGATATTGACGTTTATGACCGCCGCCTTGATGACGAACTGTCAACTTACCTTGGTTGTTACGGCCGCCTTTTCTCTTTAAAGGAGCAAGTAAAGACTTTTCTGGTTGGTTAGTCGTGATTTCTGCGAAATCAGAAACCGTCATGCCGCGACGACCATTAGAGGTAGGTTTATACTTTTTAATCGCCATTTCGTTTCCCTCCTCTTCTAGTTATAGTAATTAAGCTTCAAATAGCTCGATTTCTTGGCTTTCAGCTGTTAATTTAACGATTGCTTTACGGCGTTTGTTAGTGTAACCGCCGAATTTGCCCATACGCTTGAACTTGCCTTTGTAGTTCATGATGTTAACTTTCTCAACTTTTACGCCAAAGATTTGCTCAACAGCGTCTTTAACTTGAGTCTTGTTAGCTCGTACGTCAACTTCGAACGTATATTTTTTATCAGCCATAATATCAGTAGAACGTTCAGTGATTACGGGGCGCTTAATGATTTCGCGTGCATCCATTATGCAAGCACCTCCTCTACTTTTTCAACCGCTGCTTTCGTCATGATAAGCTTATCATGGTTTAAAACATCTAAAACAGTGATTCCAGAAGCAGACACAACTGTTACACCAGGAATGTTACGAGCAGATAGTGCTACGTTCTCATCTAGGTCAGCAGTTACGATAAGTGCTTTAGAATCAACAGAAAGACCAGTTAATACACCTTTAAAGTCTTTAGTTTTAGGAGCTTCGAAAGCAAGGCCTTCTAATACTAGGATGTTTTCTTCTAACACTTTAGAAGATAACGCAGATTTGATTGCCAGACGGCGAACCTTTTTAGGTAGTTTGTAGCTGTAGCTGCGTGGTACAGGACCAAATACAGTACCGCCTCCGCGCCATTGTGGTGAACGGATAGAACCTTGACGTGCACGGCCTGTGCCTTTTTGGCGCCATGGCTTACGTCCTCCGCCCGCTACTTCAGAACGAATTTTAGTTTTATGAGTCCCTTGACGTAATGAAGCTCTTTGCATAACAACAGCTTCGAATAATACGTGCTGGTTGGGCTCGATACCAAAGATCGCATCATTAAGTTCGATATCACCAACTTTAGATCCGCTTTGGTTAAACAATGCTACTTTCGGCATTCTGTTTTCCTCCTTTCCGGTTTAATTATTATGCTTTTACCGCACTTTTGATTTTTACTAATGCTTTTCTTGCACCAGGTACATTACCTTTGATCAAAAGAAGGTTGCGTTCAACATCAACTTTTACGATTTCAAGGTTTTGTACAGTCACTTGCTCTCCACCCATACGTCCAGGCAATAATTTACCTTTGAATACACGGTTTGGAGCTACAGGACCCATTGAACCAGGGCGACGGTGGTAACGAGAACCGTGAGCCATAGGCCCGCGAGATTGTCCGTGGCGCTTAATGGCACCCTGGAAACCTTTACCTTTTGAAATTCCTGTTACATCAACAGTATCGCCTTCTGCGAAAATATCAACTTTGACTTCTTGACCAACTTCATATTGCCCTAAATCAGCTCCGCGGAATTCACGTACGAAGCGCTTAGGAGCAGTGTTTGCTTTAGCAACATGCCCTTTTTCAGGTTTGTTGGACAACTTGTCGCGCTTGTCTTCAAATCCAATCTGGATTGCTTCGTATCCATCAGTTTCAACTGATTTCTTCTGAAGAACAACGTTAGCTGCTGCCTCAACAACTGTTACCGGGATAAGATCACCGTTTTCAGCAAATACTTGAGTCATACCAATCTTTCTTCCTAAGATTCCTTTGGTCATTTCAGTCACACCTCCTAAGTTTCTTATAATTATTTATTGATTAAAGTTTGATTTCGATATCTACACCAGACGGTAAGTCTAAACGCATTAGAGAATCAACCGTTTGTGGTGTTGGGTTAACGATGTCGATTAGACGTTTATGCGTACGCATTTCGAACTGTTCACGAGAGTCTTTGTACTTGTGAACCGCACGTAGGATTGTGTAAATAGACTTTTCAGTTGGTAATGGAATCGGACCAGAAACAGCCGCACCAGAACGTTTTGCAGTCTCAACAATCTTTTCTGCTGATTGATCAAGAATTCTGTGATCATACGCTTTTAAACGAATACGAATTTTTTGTTTTGCCATTATTTTCCCTCCTTTTCGCCTATTTTAATATAGACATTCTCCGTGAAAATTTCCCACACACTCGCCATGGCAAAGCGGCCGGGTGTGTCAGCAACCTTTCACATCATCGCAGTCAAAGACCAACATTGTCTATTATACAGAAACAATAAATGAAATGCAACATGTATATGTTATTTCTTTATGTTTCGCACACTTTTACTATTATAACTGCTGAATATAAAGTTTTCAATAGTATAGGAAGAAGTCTAAATATTTGCTTTAGGTACTTGGAATCTGCAGAGGGAGGATTGTTAGAAAAGGTAATTATATATAGAAGAAAGTAGATTGAAATAAAGAAATTTGTTTCATTTAAATTGGTTCAACCGCCTCAGCTAGATGTGTTCAGATGAAAGGGATTTGGCAAGTTCGTTCTTTTTCTTCGGTCAGAGTGCCAAGTTGCACTATGATCAAAAAAGTGTCGTGCTATTAGGTTACCAGCGCACATACATATTTGTTATTCCGGCTTTTCCAGAAATACAACTCTGCGCTCAGCGCTAAAAGACAAAAAAACAGATGGGTCGTCACCCATCTGTTTTTAATAATTGAGATTACTCTTGGATTGTAGCAACTACGCCAGCGCCTACAGTACGTCCACCCTCACGGATAGAGAACTTAGTACCTTCTTCGATAGCGATTGGAGCGATTAGTTCTACAGTCATTTCGATGTTATCTCCAGGCATAACCATTTCTACGCCTTCAGGAAGATTACAGATACCAGTTACATCAGTTGTACGGAAGTAGAACTGAGGACGGTAGTTTGTGAAGAATGGAGTGTGACGTCCACCTTCTTCTTTTGAAAGAACGTATACTTCAGCTTTGAACTTAGTGTGTGGAGTGATTGAACCTGGCTTAGCAAGTACTTGTCCACGTTGGATATCTTCACGTGCTACACCACGAAGTAGGGCACCAATATTGTCTCCAGCTTCTGCATAGTCAAGAAGCTTACGGAACATTTCTACACCAGTTACAGTTGTTGATTTTGGCTCTTCAGCAAGACCGATGATTTCAATAACGTCACCGACTTTAACTTGTCCACGCTCAACACGTCCTGTAGCAACAGTACCACGGCCAGTGATTGAGAATACGTCCTCAACAGGCATCATGAATGGCTTGTCAGTGTCACGAGTTGGAGTAGGGATGTACTCATCAACAGCAGCCATAAGCTCTTCGATTTTAGCTTCCCACTCAGGCTCTCCTTCAAGTGCTTTAAGAGCAGAACCTTTAACAACTGGGATATCATCGCCAGGGAATTCATACTCAGAAAGAAGATCGCGAACTTCCATTTCAACTAGCTCTAGAAGCTCTTCGTCATCAACCATGTCACACTTGTTCATGAATACAACAAGGAATGGAACACCAACCTGACGAGAAAGTAGGATGTGCTCACGAGTTTGTGGCATTGGGCCGTCAGCAGCAGAAACAACTAGGATTCCGCCGTCCATTTGAGCAGCACCAGTGATCATGTTCTTAACATAGTCAGCGTGACCTGGGCAGTCAACGTGTGCATAGTGACGGCTTTCAGTCTCATACTCAACGTGTGCAGTTGAGATTGTGATTCCACGCTCGCGCTCTTCAGGAGCCGCGTCGATTTGATCGTATCCGCGTGCTTCACCGCCGCCCTTCTTAGAAAGAACTGTTGTGATAGCTGCAGTTAAAGTAGTTTTACCATGGTCAACGTGTCCGATAGTACCGATGTTAACATGGGGTTTTGAACGGTCAAATTTAGCTTTTGCCATTTGAAAAATCCTCCTTTAGATTATAAAAGTTAAGTATTTTATGCTGCGGAGAGGTTTCCCTTCCCACAGCGCGTTTTGCCTACAATAGTAGTTATACTTTATTAAAAAGGTAAAATCAATTATTCACCTTTATTTTTTTTAATGATTTCTTCAGAAATTGATTTTGGTACTTCTTCATAGTGGTCGAAGTGCATTGAGAATGTACCGCGGCCTTGCGTATTAGAACGCAATGCAGTTGCGTAGCCAAACATTTCTGAAAGTGGAACCATTGCACGAACTACTTGAGCGTTACCGCGTGCTTCCATACCTTCAACGCGTCCACGGCGTGATGTAACATCACCCATGATATCACCCATGTATTCTTCAGGGATTACTACTTCAACTTTCATAACCGGCTCAAGAATTACAGGATTACATTTTGACGCAGCATTTTTAAGTGCCATAGAGGCAGCAATTTTAAATGCCATTTCAGAAGAGTCGACATCATGGTAAGAACCATCAAATAGTCTAGCTTTGATATCTACTAATGGGAATCCAGCAAGTACTCCTCTGTCGAGAGCATCTTCAAGACCAGCTTGAACTGCAGGGATGTATTCACGCGGAACAACACCACCGACAATGCCGTTTTCGAATTCGAAGCCTTTACCTTCTTCATTTGGAGCAAATTCGATCCATACATGACCGAATTGTCCGCGTCCACCGGATTGACGGGCAAATTTACCTTCAACCTGGGCTGAAGAACGGAAAGTTTCGCGGTATGCAACCTGAGGTGCACCTACGTTTGCTTCCACTTTAAATTCACGTCTCATACGGTCAACTAGAATATCAAGGTGAAGCTCACCCATACCGGCGATAATAACCTGTCCAGTTTCCTGGTCAGTATGTGCGCGGAATGTAGGATCTTCTTCTTGAAGTTTTTGCAGAGCAGTAGTCATTTTATCTTGGTCAGCCTTAGATTTCGGCTCGATAGATAATGAGATAACTGGTTCTGGGAACTCCATAGACTCAAGAATAACAAGATTCTTTTCATCACATAGTGTATCTCCAGTACTAGTATCTTTAAGACCAACAGCTGCTGCAATATCTCCAGCGTGAACTACTGAAATCTCTTCACGAGAGTTAGCGTGCATTTGCAGGATACGACCTACACGCTCACGCTTCCCTTTAGTAGAGTTCTGTACATAAGAACCTGAGTTCAATGTACCAGAGTAAACACGGAAGAATGTAAGTTTACCGACGTAAGGGTCAGTCATAACTTTAAACGCAAGAGCTGAGAAAGGTGCATCATCGCTAGAAGGACGTGTAACCTCTTCTTCCGAATCAGGAAGTGTACCTTTAATAGCTGGTACATCCAATGGAGAAGGAAGATAATCGATTACTGCATCCAGCATCTTTTGAACACCTTTATTTTTGAAAGCAGACCCACAGATTACAGGATAGAACTCAACGTTTACTGTACCTTGACGAATAGCTGCTTTTAGCTCTTCGTTAGTGATTTCTTCACCGCCAAGGTATTTCTCCATTAATTCTTCATCAAGTTCAGCAACCGCTTCAATTAACTTTTCACGGTATTCTTCAGCTTGATCCATGTATTCTTCTGGGATATCACGCTCTTCGATATCAGTACCAAGGTCGTTACCGTAGAACGTAGCTTTCATTGTGATAAGATCGATGATGCCTTCGAACTGATCTTCAGCACCGATTGGTAATTGGATTGCTGCTGCATTAGCTTGAAGACGATCATGAAGAGTCTTCAATGAGTACAAGAAGTCAGCACCGATTTTATCCATTTTGTTTACGAATACCACACGTGGTACTCCGTAAGTAGTAGCCTGGCGCCAAACTGTTTCAGTTTGAGGCTCAACGCCTGATTGTGCATCCAGTACAGCAACCGCACCATCAAGAACACGAAGTGAACGCTCAACTTCAACTGTGAAGTCTACGTGTCCAGGAGTGTCAATGATGTTTACGCGGTGGCCTTTCCACTGTGCAGTTGTCGCAGCAGAAGTGATTGTGATTCCACGCTCTTGCTCCTGCTCCATCCAGTCCATCTGTGAAGCACCTTCGTGTGTTTCACCGATTTTGTGGATACGGCCAGTGTAGTAAAGTACACGCTCAGTTGTTGTTGTTTTACCGGCATCAATGTGAGCCATGATACCGATATTGCGAGTATTTTCTAAGGAGAACTCTCTAGCCATTGGGTCTTTCTCCTTCCTAGTATGAGTGTTATTTTAGTTGTGCTATATATCTTACCAGCGGTAGTGAGCAAACGCTTTGTTCGCTTCTGCCATTTTGTGTGTATCTTCACGCTTCTTAACAGATGCACCAGTGTTGTTAGCTGCATCAAGGATTTCGTTAGCTAAACGCTCTTCCATTGTCTTTTCTCCGCGAAGACGCGCATAGTTTACTAACCAGCGAAGACCAAGAGTAGTACGGCGGTCAGGACGCACCTCAACTGGTACTTGGTAGTTAGCTCCACCTACACGGCGTGCTCTTACTTCAAGTACAGGCATGATGTTTTTAAGCGCCTGATCGAAAACTTCCATTGGCTCTTTGCCAGTGCGCTCGCTGATGATATCGAACGCAGAGTAAAGAATAGCTTGAGATTTACCTCTCTTACCATCGATCATCATTTTGTTGATCAGACGGCTAACTAGCTTTGAGTTGTAAATCGGATCCGGCAATACGTCTCTTTTTGCTACAGGACCTTTACGTGGCATGGATTGTTCCTCCTTTCAAAGATGGTTGTCTATTAATTAGAATTATTTTTTAGCTGCTTTTGGACGCTTAGCACCGTATTTAGAACGGCCTTGCATACGGTTGTTAACACCAGCAGTATCTAAAGCGCCGCGCACGATGTGGTAACGCACACCCGGTAAGTCTTTTACACGTCCTCCACGGATAAGAACAACACTGTGCTCTTGAAGGTTGTGTCCGATACCAGGAATGTAAGCATTAACCTCGATACCGTTTGTTAAACGAACACGAGCATATTTACGTAATGCAGAGTTCGGTTTCTTAGGAGTCATTGTACCAACACGAGTACAAACACCACGCTTTTGAGGTGAAGCTACGTTTGTTTGAGCTTTCTTGAAGCTATTGTAGCCTTTGTTAAGAGCTGGTGAATTTGACTTCTCTGACTTAGTTTGACGAGGCTTGCGCACTAATTGGTTAATAGTAGGCATTTGATTTTTCCTCCCTTCGAATTTGTTTAAGCCCACACATCCAGGTGGTTCATTTTGATGCAAAAACAAAGTTCTTGCAGATACCAATCTACAAAAACAGTTTTTAAAAAGATATGGCAACAGCTGCTGCCCCAACTTCGATTCCGCATGCTTTACCGAGCTTTTTCATCGATTCCACATACACAATCGGAACGTTCATCTCATTCGCTGTACTAACCACTTTAGCTGTAACCCTAGGATCAGCATCACTGGCGACTACGACTTCATCGATGGTTCCCAGTTTAAGAGCTTTGACTGTTTGCTTTGTTCCTACAATAAAACTTTTTGCCTGCAATACTTTATCATAAGACATTTACGACATCCTCCAAAGTATCCGGTGAATAGGAGCACCTTTGCTATAGTACCATCTTCATTTTTCGATGTCAACAAGCAAAATGATTTTTATTTCTTTTATTCACTTTAAAATGCGGTACTTGCTGGTAAATAAGCAAGCACCGCAATGAATACATTATTCTACAGTAACAGTATCTTCGGCAGTTTCCTCATTTGTATAAGGCTCTGCCCTTCTGTATCGCTGCATACCTGTTCCGGCTGGGACAAGTTTACCTATAATTACATTTTCTTTCAGGCCAAGAAGCTCATCACGCTTGCCTTTAATCGCTGCATCGGTAAGAACTCTTGTCGTCTCCTGGAAGGATGCTGCTGATAAGAATGAATCTGTTTCAAGAGATGCTTTTGTGATACCAAGCAGAACCGGACGTCCTGTTGCAGGCATTTTTCCAGCAAGAAGGGCTTTCTCATTGGCATCTGTAAATTGATGGATATCAAGCAGAGTACCTGGAAGTACATCTGTTTCTGCTGCATCAATTACACGCACTTTGCGAAGCATCTGGCGGACCATTACCTCGATGTGCTTATCGCCAATTTCAACACCCTGCATGCGGTATACCTTCTGAACTTCACGCAGCAAGTATTCTTGAACAGCTGTTACATCTTTCACCTTAATTAACTCTTTAGGGTCAATTGAACCTTCAGTTAGTTCCTGTCCACGCACTACTTCGTCGTTTACAGCTACTTTTAAGCGGGCTGTATAAGGTGCTGTATAAGTCTTGGACTCCACTTCACCCTGAACAACAATTTCATGCTGACGGTCGCGGCCTTCATTGATGCCAACTACCACACCATCAATTTCTGAAATGACTGCTTGACCTTTAGGGTTACGCGCTTCAAAAATTTCCTGGATACGAGGTAAACCTTGAGTGATATCGTCTCCTGCTACCCCACCGGTATGGAAAGTACGCATCGTTAACTGTGTACCTGGTTCACCGATAGACTGGGCAGCAATGATACCTACTGCTTCACCAACTTCCACTTCTTGACCAGTAGCTAAGTTACGGCCGTAGCATTTCTTACATACACCATGACGAGTGTTACAAGTGAATGCAGAACGGATCCACACTTCTTCAATGCCGGATGAGACAATCTCAGTGGCGATATCTTCAGTGATCAGGCCGTTTTCAGGTACAATCACTTCTTTTGTTTCAGGGTGCTTGATATTTCTTCTTGCATATCGGCCAATCAGACGCTCTTCCAGCGCTTCAATGACTTCAGTGCCATCCTTAAGGGATGCAATCAGCAATCCGCGGTCAGTTCCGCAATCATCATCACGAACAATGACATCCTGCGCAACGTCAACAAGGCGGCGAGTCAGGTAACCTGAGTCAGCCGTTTTAAGAGCTGTATCAGCAAGACCTTTACGGGCACCGTGTGTAGAAATAAAGTACTCGAGTACAGTTAAGCCTTCACGGAAACTTGATTTAATCGGTAATTCAATGATCCGTCCAGCCGGGTTGGCCATGAGTCCGCGCATACCAGCTAACTGAGTGAAGTTGGACGCGTTACCACGGGCACCGGAGTCACTCATCATGAAGATTGGGTTGGATTTATCCAATGACTTCATCAATTTTGCCTGGATATTATCTTTCGCTGCACTCCAGATTGAAATAACACGATCATAACGCTCGTCTTCGGTAATAAGACCGCGTCGGAACTGTTTCATGACATTATCAACCTTGCCCTGTGCTTCCTGGATAATTTCCTGCTTCTCCCTTAATACCACGATATCAGCAACACCGACTGTGATACCGGCTTTTGTGGAGTGCCTGAATCCAAGGTTTTTCATGCGGTCAAGCATTTTGGACGTTTCAGTGATTTTGAAGCGTTTAAAGACTTCCGCAATAATGTTTCCAAGGATTTTTTTCTTAAACGGATCTACAAGAGGCATTTCCTTGATAACAGCAGCTACATCAGTAGCAGGCTCTACAAAATATTTCGCAGGAGTTTCAATCTCAAGGTTTTCTTTTGTAGGCTCGTTAATGAACGGGAATGTCTCAGGCAGAATTTCGTTGAAAATAAGCTTACCAACCGTAGTTAATAAAAGCTTTTTATTTTGTTCTTCAGTAAATGTCTGATTATTTAAGGATCCAGCATGGACAGCTACTCTTGTATGCAAGTGCACATAGCCGTTCTGATAGGCAAGCAGTGCTTCGCTTGTATCTTTAAAAATCATGCCTTCGCCAACAGCGTTCGCTCTTTCAAGGGTCAGGTAGTAGTTACCTAATACCATATCCTGTGAAGGAGTAACAACTGGCTTACCGTCTTTCGGATTCAGAATGTTCTGTGCTGCAAGCATCAGCAAGCGGGCTTCTGCCTGTGCTTCTGCTGAAAGCGGCACGTGAACAGCCATTTGGTCACCGTCAAAGTCTGCGTTGTAAGCAGTACATACAAGCGGGTGAAGACGAATAGCGCGTCCTTCAACTAAAGTCGGTTCGAATGCCTGAATTCCGAGTCTGTGAAGAGTTGGGGCACGGTTAAGCAATACAGGGTGCTCTTTAATAACACTCTCAAGAACATCCCAAACTTCCGGCTGCACTCTTTCGATCTTGCGTTTTGCAGACTTGATGTTGTGAGCTAAGCCCTTTTCCACCAATTCCTTCATAACGAATGGCTTGAATAATTCCAATGCCATTTCTTTTGGAAGTCCGCACTGGTACATTTTTAAGTTTGGTCCTACGACGATAACCGAACGGCCGGAATAGTCAACACGCTTACCAAGCAAGTTTTGGCGGAAACGGCCCTGTTTCCCTTTAAGCATATGTGACAGGGATTTTAATGGACGGTTTCCTGGTCCTGTTACCGGTCTCCCGCGGCGGCCGTTATCGATTAGCGCATCTACAGCTTCCTGAAGCATACGCTTTTCGTTTTGAACAATAATGCTTGGAGCACCAAGGTCCAATAAACGCTTTAAGCGGTTGTTGCGGTTGATTACACGGCGGTACAGATCATTCAAGTCGGAAGTCGCAAAACGTCCGCCGTCCAGCTGTACCATCGGGCGAAGCTCTGGAGGAATAACCGGAAGAACATCCAGAATCATCCAAGATGGTTCATTTCCGGAGCCCCGGAAAGCTTCAAGGACTTCCAGGCGCTTGATGGCACGAGTGCGTCGCTGGCCCTGGGCAGTTTTCAGTTCCTCTTTAAGGGTATCTACTTCTTTATTGAGGTCTATGTCAGAAAGAAGTTTCTTAATGGATTCAGCACCCATGGATGCCTGGAACTTGTTTCCGTACTTTTCGCGGTATGCACGGTATTCTTTTTCAGAAAGCAGCTGCTTCTTTTCAAGAGCCGTATCGCCTGGATCCGTTACAACATAAGAAGCGAAGTAAATAACTTCCTCAAGTGCACGCGGAGACATGTCCAGCACAAGACCCATACGGCTTGGGATGCCTTTGAAGTACCAAATGTGGGATACAGGGGCTGCAAGTTCAATGTGGCCCATTCTTTCACGGCGCACTTTTGCACGTGTTACTTCAACGCCGCATCGATCACAGACAACGCCTTTGTATCGAACACGCTTATACTTTCCGCAGTGACATTCCCAGTCTTTCGTCGGTCCGAAAATGCGTTCGCAGAATAGACCGTCCTTTTCAGGTTTTAATGTACGATAGTTGATCGTTTCAGGCTTCTTAACCTCACCATGTGACCAAGAGCGTATCTTATCCGGTGAAGCAAGACCTATTTTCATATACTCGAAATTGTTTACATCTAGCAAGGGGCCTACCTCCCTTTTGATCTCCGGGTTTTACCCTTATTGCTCAAACAGCAAAAGTGCCAATAATATCCCCAGCAGCCTCCGCCATTTGGCGGAGCGCCCAGGGATTAAGGAATTTATATTAAATTATTCTTTCGTAACTGCTTGCTCTTCGTTTTGCGTTTCCGGAGCGATTGTCAATGATTCAGCCTGCTGAACATCATCTTCGTCTTCCAGATCGCGCATTTCAATTTCTTCTTCATCGCCAGAAAGGATCTTAACATCCATACCTAAACTTTGAAGTTCTTTGATTAGTACCTTGAATGACTCCGGCACGCCTGGTTCAGGAACATTCTCGCCTTTGACGATTGATTCATAAGTCTTAACACGTCCAACGACGTCATCGGACTTAACCGTTAAGATTTCCTGAAGTGTATAGGCAGCACCATATGCTTCAAGTGCCCAAACCTCCATCTCACCGAAACGCTGTCCGCCGAACTGAGCTTTACCGCCCAATGGCTGCTGCGTAACAAGAGAATAAGGTCCTGTTGAACGGGCATGGAGCTTATCGTCAACCATGTGCGCCAGTTTGATCATATACATGACACCAACTGAGACACGGTTGTCAAACGGCTCGCCTGAACGTCCATCATAAAGAACAGTTTTTGCATCGCGCGCCATGCCTGCTTCTTCGATCGTTGCCCACACATCTTCCTCACGGGCACCATCGAATACAGGAGATGCTACGTGAATGCCCAGTGCTCTGGCAGCCATACCAAGGTGAAGCTCAAGCACCTGTCCGATGTTCATACGAGATGGAACCCCAAGAGGGTTTAACATGATGTCTACTGGAGTGCCATCCGGCAGGTAAGGCATATCTTCTTCCGGTAAAATACGGGAGATAACACCTTTGTTGCCGTGGCGTCCGGCCATCTTGTCCCCTTCAGAGATTTTACGCTTCTGAACGATATATACACGTACAAGCTGGTTTACACCTGGAGGAAGTTCATCTCCGTCTTCCCTGTTAAACACTTTAACATCCAGTACGATACCGCCTCCGCCGTGTGGAACACGAAGGGAAGTATCGCGGACTTCACGTGCTTTTTCACCAAAGATTGCGTGCAATAGCCTTTCTTCAGCCGTCAGTTCCGTTACCCCTTTAGGAGTCACTTTACCAACAAGAAGGTCGCCATCTTTTACTTCCGCACCTGTGCGGATAATTCCGCGTTCGTCCAGATTGCGCAGTGCATCTTCCCCAACGTTAGGGATATCTCTTGTGATCTCTTCAGGTCCAAGCTTTGTATCGCGTGATTCTGATTCATATTCTTCAATATGGATAGATGTATAAACATCATCTTTTACAAGGCGCTCACTCATAATGATCGCATCCTCGTAGTTATATCCATCCCATGTCATGAACGCCACAAGAACATTGCGTCCAAGCGCCAGTTCACCAAGTTCCATAGAAGGTCCGTCAGCAAGGATTTCTCCTTTTGTTACACGGTTGCCTACAGCAACGATTGGGCGCTGGTTGTAGCAAGTTCCCTGGTTGGAACGGATGAACTTAAGCATTCTGTATTTATCAAGATCGCCTTTAACTTCCTGGCCATCCACGTTTTGAATGCGGCGAACCCAAACTTCGCGCGCTTCTACATGCTCAACAATTCCCTCATGCTTACAGATGACTGCAGCACCTGAGTCTTTACCTGATACATATTCCATACCAGTACCAACTCTTGGCGCTTCCGGCTGCATCAAAGGCACAGCCTGACGCTGCATGTTCGCTCCCATTAGGGCACGGTTGGAGTCATCGTTTTCCAGGAATGGAATACATGCCGTCGCAGCAGAAACTACCTGTTTAGGCGATACATCCATGTAGTCAACACGGTCGCGTTTCACAACTGTGTTTTCCCCTTTGAAACGGGCTACTACTTCTTCGTCAAGGAATGAACCATCGTCACCAAGAAGTGCATTCGCCTGGGCCACTACATAGTTATCCTCTTCATCAGCTGTCAGATAGTCGATGCGCGATGTAACTTTCCCTGTTTCAGGGTCAATTCGGCGATATGGTGTTTCGATAAATCCGAAACGGTTTACCTTCGCAAATGAAGATAGGGAGTTAATCAAACCGATGTTTGGTCCCTCCGGCGTTTCAATCGGACACATACGCCCATAGTGAGAGTAGTGAACGTCACGTACTTCGAAGCCTGCACGTTCACGTGTCAGACCACCTGGTCCTAACGCAGAAAGACGGCGTTTATGTGTCAGCTCAGCAAGCGGATTTGTCTGGTCCATGAACTGGGACAACTGTGAGCTTCCAAAGAACTCTTTAATTGACGCAATAACAGGGCGGATATTAATCAGCTGCTGAGGTGTAATGGTATTTGTATCCTGGATGGACATTCTCTCGCGGACCACTCGCTCCATACGGGAAAGACCGATACGGAACTGGTTCTGCAATAGTTCTCCGACTGAACGAAGACGTCTGTTTCCAAGATGGTCGATATCATCTGTATCTCCTACAGAATGCAGAAGGTTAAAGAAATAACTGATTGATGCAATGATGTCAGAAGGTGAAATGTTTTTCACTGCTTCTTCAACGTAGGCATTGCCGATTACATTGATGACTTTTTCGCCATCTTCATTAGGCGCGTAAATCTTAATAGACTGAAGCAAGACTTCATCATCTACTACTCCGCCCAAAAGGCTTACGGTTTTAAAGCCGATATCCTTCTCAAGGTTAGGAATGATCCGGTCTAATGTGCGGCGGTCAAGCGTAACGCCTTTTTCCGCAATGATTTCGCCAGTTTCTGGATCCACAAGCGTTTCAGCCAGTTTTTGACCGAACAGGCGATTTTTGATATGAAGCTTCTTATTGATCTTATAGCGTCCAACATTCGCCAGGTCATAGCGCTTTGGATCAAAAAATCTTGAGACAAGCAAGCTTTTCGCATTTTCGACCGTTGGCGGTTCGCCCGGACGAAGGCGCTCATAAATTTCAAGTAGCGCTTTCTCTGTACTTTCAGTATTATCTTTTTCAAGAGTGTTGCGAATGTACTCGTTGTCTCCAATCAAATCGATGATCTCTTGATCAGAGCCGAACCCAAGTGCACGCAAAAGAACCGTAACGGGCAGTTTCCGAGTACGATCTATTCTGACGTATACGACGTCTTTGGCATCTGTTTCATACTCAAGCCATGCGCCGCGGTTCGGGATTACGGTTGCTGTAAAGCCTTTTTTCCCGTTTTTATCAAGCTTTCCACTGAAATATACGCTCGGTGAACGTACTAACTGGGATACAATGACACGCTCCGCTCCGTTAATAACGAACGTACCTGTCTCTGTCATAAGCGGGAAGTCACCCATAAAGACATCCTGGTCTTTAACTTCGCCTGTTTCTTTGTTTACAAGACGCACTTTCACACGTAAAGGTGCAGAATATGTAACATCTCGTTCTTTCGATTCCTCAACGGAATATTTTGGTTCGCCAAGGCTGTAATCAATAAATTCAAGCGACAAATTACCAGTAAAGTCTTCAATCGGAGAAATATCATGGAACATTTCTCGTAAACCCTCATCAAGAAACCATTGATAAGAAGAGGTTTGGATTTCGATTAGATTTGGTAATTCTAAAACTTCACTGATTCGTGCGTAACTTCTACGTTGGCGGTGTCGTCCATACTGAACTAGTTGACCTGTCAACTGATTCACCCCTCAAATCAAGCGTTATTGTTGCTAATAGCAATTTATATCATCTTATAAGAAAAGCTAGAGAGCGCCTGCCTATCGGCGACAAGCTTTAGACCCGAAACCGATGGCGCAAAGAGCAGCCGGCGAACCGGCTTAGAAGCTGGACTTTTCCCGAAAAAGTGCAGGGACATTAGCCAAACCTCCATTCTTATAAGACAAAAAGAAAAAGGGTTTTTACTTCAAAAACCACATTTTCACAATACGACTATTATTTTGTTAGCATTCCCATTAAAACCAAATTTATACAACTATTAGATAAATTTAGTTATAAATAGAAATATAATATGTTGGCATTTTACAATACTATCATAGCAAAAAAGTCAAGTCAATCTTTTTTTGCTCTTAAAATAAAATAGCCTTTTTTCTTTTCTGCCGTCTCCACTTCGCCGAATAACTCTGTCAGCTTATCGATGGCAGAAGGCGCACCCTGCTTTTTCTGGATGACAACCCATAGCTCTCCTCCAGAAATCAGCGAATTAAAACTTTGTTCAAAAATATCATGAACAACCTTTTTCCCGGCACGGATTGGCGGGTTTGTCAGAATGGCAGCAAACTTATTGCCTTTTGTATTCTCAAGCCGGTCACTTTCATAGATTTGCACATTTTTAATGCCGTTCAGTTCAGCATTTTCCTTCGCAAGACCAAGCGCCCTCTCATTCACATCAATCATATGAACAGTCCGTTCAGGCATCATCTTTGCTGCAGTCAGCCCAATGGGCCCGTATCCGCAGCCGACATCAAGAATGTTTCCTTCAGCTTCCGGCTGTTTAAAAGTCTCAATTAATAATCTTGAACCGAAATCCACTTCACCTTTTGAAAAAACACCATTATCTGTTTTAAAGCGGAATGGATACTCCTTTAGAGTATAACTCCAGGTTTTAGGGCTGCTTTCAACTTTTTGCGTTTGGGAATAGTAGTGTTCAGACATGAAATCACCTCCAGGGAGAAATATATAAGAAGAAAATAGGAGAATCACATTTAAGTGGTTTCGAAGGAATTATATAGGATTGCCCGCTAAAAAGCAAAAAAGTTAAAGTTCTGATGTATATTTGATTTCAAAATAAAAAGCCCGCTTAAGCAGCGGGCTTTTCATAAATGATATTACTTAACTTCAACGCCAGCTCCAACTTCTTCAAGCTTAGCTTTAACTTCTTCAGCTTCTTCTTTAGAAACGCCTTCTTTAAGAGCTTTTGGAGTGTTGTCAACAAGTTCTTTTGCTTCTTTAAGTCCAAGACCTGTGATTTCACGTACCACTTTGATAACTTTGATTTTTTGGTCGCCTGCAGATGCAAGAACAACGTCAAATTCAGTTTTCTCAGCAGCAGCGTCTCCACCAGCAGCTCCGCCCATTACAGCTACAGGAGCAGCAGCAGTTACACCAAATTCTTCTTCAATTGCTTTTACTAAGTCGTTTAGTTCTAAAACAGTCATAGATTTAACTGCTTCAATGATTTGTTCTTTAGTCATGATAATGTTTCCTCCTTATTTGTGGTTTGAATCTATTAGTTTAACGCCAGAATTAACTTACGCGCCTTGTTCTTCTTTTTGATCTGCAACAGCTTTTGCAGCAAGAGCAAGATTGCGGATAGGTGCTTGAAGTACGCTGAGTAGCATAGACAGCAAGCCTTCGCGTGATGGTAGTTCAGCAAGAGCTTTGACATCTTCTACTGAAGCGACATTTCCTTCGATTACACCCGCTTTAATTTCAAGTGCTTCATGCTTTTTCGCGAAATCGTTTAGGATTTTCGCTGGAGCAACTACATCTTCTGTGCTGAACGCGATTGCGTTAGGTCCAGTTAAAGCTTCGTTTAAACCGGAAAGTTCAGCAGCTTCAGCAGCACGGCGAGTCATTGAATTCTTGTATACTTTGAATTCTACGCCAGCTTCACGAAGCTGTTTACGAAGTTCAGTAACTTCAGCAACAGTAAGACCACGGTAGTCAACAACAACTGTTGATAAACTTGATTTAAGCTTATCAGCAATTTCTTCTACGATTTGTTTCTTTTGTTCGATAATGCTGCTCATCCTTACACCTCCTGTAGAATTTCTACATTCATACCGTCCAATAAAAAACCTCCACGACTTTGCAGACATGGAGGAAGTATACAATAGCAAGAAAAAGCAATTCTATCGTAATACCTCGGCAGGAAATTAAGCTGGTAAGCACCTGCTGTCTACGGCACAAATGTTATTATATTTTAACAACAAAATACATATTACAGCATGTATTTTAGAATGTCAATTGTTATTATTTTACTGCAACAGATGAAGGATCTACTTTTACGCCAGGTCCCATAGTAGAAGTAACAGAAACGTTCTTCATGTAAGTTCCTTTAGCAGCAGCAGGCTTCACTTTCATCATTGTATCGAAAATAGTGTTGAAGTTTTCAACAAGCTTTTCGTCTTCGAAAGATACTTTACCGATTGGCACGTGGATGTTTCCAGCTTTGTCAACACGGTATTCAACTTTACCTGCTTTGATTTCGTTAACTGCTTTTTGAACGTCAAAAGTAACTGTGCCAGTCTTAGGGTTTGGCATTAAGCCTTTAGGTCCTAATACACGGCCAAGTTTACCAACTTCACCCATCATGTCAGGTGTAGCAACGATTACATCAAAATCGAACCAGCCTTGGCTGATTTTGTTGATGTATTCAGAATCACCTACGAAATCTGCTCCAGCAGCTTCTGCTTCTTTCGCCTTTTCACCCTTAGCGAAAACAAGAACGCGCTGAGTTTTACCAGTTCCGTTTGGAAGAACAACTGCTCCGCGGATTTGCTGGTCAGCTTTCTTAGGGTCAACTCCTAGACGGAATGCTACCTCAACAGTTGCATCAAATTTTGCAAAATTAGTTTTCTTCGCAAGTTCAATTGCTTCAGCAATTGGGTAAGCTTTTGAAGAATCAACAAGCTTCGCAGCCTCTGCGTACTTCTTACCTTTTTTAGCCATTTTTATTTCCTCCTTGATTGTGGTTTTAGCGGAATAACCTCCCACGATTAAAAGCGGAGGCGCCTCGGTCGAAGGCGCCTGCGCTAGACAGAACAAAGGTTGCGAGTGAAACAAAATTCAGCGTCGCAACCTCATCCCTAAATCTGCTTCATGCATGGATCAGTCTTCGATAACGATACCCATGCTGCGTGCAGTACCTTCAACCATACGCATTGCAGCTTCTACACTTGCAGCGTTTAGATCAGGCATCTTTGTTTCAGCAATCTCGCGTACCTTGTCACGCTTGACTGTTGCTACTTTATTACGGTTTGGTTCACCAGAACCAGACTCGATTCCAGCCGCTTTCTTAAGAAGAACTGCAGCAGGAGGAGTTTTCGTAATAAATGTAAATGAACGGTCTTCAAAAACCGTGATTTCAACAGGAATGATTAAGCCAGCTTGTTCAGCTGTGCGAGCGTTAAATTCCTTACAGAATCCCATGATGTTAACACCTGCTTGACCTAGTGCCGGTCCTACTGGTGGTGCAGGGTTTGCTTTACCTGCAGGGATTTGCAGCTTTACAAGTTTGATTACTTTTTTAGCCACGAGACACACCTCCTTAAAGTCCGTGATGTGGTAATAGGGAAATTTCCCTCCCACTCAACTTATAGTCTTTATATTAAGATAAAGAACTTTTAACTATTGTCCAGTCTCTTTGACCGAGACATACTGACCTTTGAAATATTATCACTTTTCAAAGGCAATTTCAAGTTTTTTTACAAAGATATATAAAAGTACTTTCACAGCAGGCTGCTTCTTACAGTTTTTCAATCTGTGAAAAATCAAGTTCAACCGGAGTATCACGGCCAAACATGTTAACAAGCACTTTAATCTTCGCCTTATCTTTATCAATATCTTCAATGGTGCCTGTGAAGTTCGCAAACGGACCTTCTTTCACCTGAACTGTTTCGCCGATCTCAAAGTTGATATCAAAGCGGGCTTCTTCAACACCCATGTGTTTAAGAATGTTCGTCACTTCTTCCGGCAAAAGCGGAGTCGGCTTTGAGCCTGAACCTGCTGAACCTACGAACCCAGTTACACCCGGAGTATTTCTTACTACATACCAGGAATCATCCGTCATCACGATTTCTACTAGTACATAACCAGGGAAGACTTTGCGCTTCACAACTTTTTTCTTGCCATTTTTCAATTCTGTTTCCTCTTCTTCCGGAACTACCACCCGAAAGATCTTATCTTGCATTCCCATCGATTCAACACGCTTCTCCAGATTGGCTTTGACTTTATTTTCATAGCCGGAGTACGTATGAACAACATACCAATTCTTTTCCATTTATGAGGACTTGTTCGTCCTTCCCTCCCTGTATTCAACAATTTATTATTTTTGACCAAATTAAAAAACCCGTTTCCGGGCTTTGCAAATGTTTCCTGTGTTATTCTCCATTATACCATGGAAACTCAGGGGTTATTCAAGAATTAAACGAATCAATTCAGAAATTCCCAGGTCAATCACTGCAAAAAACAGAGCGAAGAACGTAACTGTAGCAAGAACGGTAACAGTATAGTTTGTCAGCTCTTTGCGTTTAGGCCAGCTGACCTTTTTCATTTCCCGGCCAACTTCACGGAAAAAATTCACGATGCGCTGCATTTCGTAACCCCCAACTTTCAAGAGATATATCCTTTAACAAAAAGCGAAAGCGGCTTCAAAACCAGACCAATCTTCCTGTCTGCATAAAACGCTCTGGCTTCAGACTATTAAAAGAGCAAACTTCTTATCTATATAATCACTTTGTTTCTTTATGGATCGTATGAGCGCTGCATGCACTGCAGAACTTCTTCAGTTCCAGCCTTGCAGAATCATTTTTGCCTGCAGTGGAATAATTTCTGGAACCACATACAGAGCAAGCCAAAATTACCTTTTTAGTCATATTTCCACCTACTAAGTCACATTACGCCCTTAAAACTTTAACACGCACCCCAAAACATGTCAATAACTGCAAAAAAAGCAAGGTGTTGGGAAATTCTGTCTACAGGGAAAATTCACGCACTTCCAAATATCTTTCCAGCTTTCTCTTCACCCGCTGCAGGGCATTGTCAATCGATTTTACATGGCGGTTCAGTTCTTCGGAAATTTCCTGATAAGACTGCCCATCCAAATAAAGGGCAAGCACCTTTCGTTCAAGGTCACTCAGAAGCTCGGACATCTTCACTTCAATGTGATCAAATTCTTCCTGGTTGATAATCAGCTCTTCAGGATCCATTACCTTTGCCCCAGAGATTACATCCATAAGCGTCCTGTCCGATTCCTCATCATAAATAGGCTTGTCCAAAGATACATAAGAGTTCAGCGGAATATGCTTTTGGCGGGTCGCTGTCTTGATGGCGGTTATAATTTGCCTGGTGATGCACAGCTCGGCAAACGCTTTAAATGAGGACAGCTTGTCCTCTTTAAAATCGCGGATCGCCTTGTATAAGCCGATCATTCCCTCTTGTACAATATCTTCTTTATCTGCGCCAATCAAAAAATAGGATCTTGCTTTTGCCCGGACAAAATTGCGGTACTTATGAATCAGATAATCCAGCGCCTCACTCTCGCCCTTATGCACGAGCTCAACTATTTCTTCGTCCTCAAGCTGGATAAAGTCTATAAGATTTTCGTCGATTGTCTTGAAGTCAGCACTCACTAGGATCCCCCCGACCGTACAAGCATGGTTAGAAACATTATACAGCACGGTTTTTTCAAGCGTCAACCGCTCATTGGCCTCCTCTGCGCCATTTTTCAAAAATTTCTGCCACTTCATCACTGAGAGGTATCTTGGATACAGGCTTTTTCTGCTGAATTTTTTTTACTTTTTTTTCGATGCTGCTTTCAATCAAATTCATTTCATTGAGCAGCTCCCTTGCTGATTTTCTTAGGGCTCCCTGGCCAAATATAACCCATTGCTCTGTGAAATCGGAGGTTGCAACATGAACTTGGGTTTTAATATTGCTGAGATCGATAGCTAATTTTTCAATGCGTTCATCGGCCGTTTCATTATTTCTTGTAAAAATAACTTCAACCTTTGAATCCTTAAACTTTTTTTCCGTGCCCTTTACATAATGGGCATCAAACACGACAATCACTCTGTACCCGGAATATCCCTGGTACTCGGCCATTTTTTCAATCAGGCGGTCTCTGGCTGACGATAAATCCTTGTTTTTGAGCTCCCTGAGTTCTGGCCAAGCACCAATTATGTTGTATCCGTCAACAAGGAGGATGTCCATTTCTATCCCTCAAGCGGGTGCCGTTTCCGATAAACCTCATACATGAGCAGCGCAGCAGCAACTGATGCGTTAAGGGAAGTAACGTGTCCAGCCATCGGCAGGTTAATGAGGAAATCACATTTATCGCGAATCAGGCGGCCCATCCCTTTACCTTCGCTTCCAATTACAAGGCCTAAAGGCATCGTTCCATCCATCTGACGGAAATCTTGTTTCCCTTTTGCATCTGTACCGGCGATCCAGACGCCTCTTTCTTTTAATTCATCAATCGTTCTGGCCATATTGGTAACACGGACAACCGGGATATACTCGATCGCTCCTGTTGATGCTTTGGCTACTGTTGCCGTCAGCCCGACGGCTCTTCTCTTCGGAATAATGATCCCGTGTGCCCCGACTGCATCGGCCGTTCTCATGATGGACCCAAGATTATGCGGATCTTCTATTTCATCCAGCAGCAAGAAGAAAGCTGCTTCGTTTTTCTTTTCTGCGGCAGCAAACAAATCATCGATTTCTGCATATTGATAAGCAGCAACCTGTGCGATGACGCCCTGATGATTCCCCTCTGCCATCCCATCTATTTTTTTCTTGGGAACGAACTGGACCAGTACCCCGGCTGACTTCGCCAAACCGATTACCTGCTGCATCTGCCCGCTCTGCGAACCTTCTGCAATAAAAATCTTATTAATATCCCTCTCTGACTTTAATGCTTCAATAACGGGATTTTTACCGATGATAAAATCCTGGCTCATTTTGCCGCTCCTCCTTTCCTTTTCTCAACTAAATGTATGGATTCCAGAATCAGTTCTTCCATCCGCTCCTGTCTTTTTGACAAAAACAGATAGCCGATGAGAGATTCAAAAGCTGTGCTGTATCTGTATGTTTGGACATCTGTATTTTTCGGCACCGAACCGGACTTTGCGTTTCGTCCCCTGCGGACTACGGCCAGTTCTTCCTCCGTCAGCCGTTCAGAGTCAATTAATTCATGAATGATTAAGGACTGGGCTTTTGCAGAAACATACCGGGTTGCCTCCTTATGGAGAAAATGAGGCCGTACCCGTCCATTTTGAAGAAGATGGTGGCGTATGTAGGTTTCAAATACCGCATCCCCCATATACGCCAAGGCAAGACTATTCAATTGTTTTTCATCTACTGTGTTTTCATAGTGAAGCATTGCCTAGCCTCTTTTCCATCTGATTCCCTGCGGTGTATCTTCAAGGATAATATTCATTTCTTTCAGCTGATCGCGGATTTTGTCTGCCAGTTCGAAATTGCGCTCTTTTCTGGCCAGCTGTCTCTGCTCAATCAGCTGTTCGATTTCTTCATCCAGAAGGTCAGCATTTGTTTCTTCAAGAGAAAGGCCCAATACATCAAACAGCGTTTCGAATTCTTTCGTGAAAGCATCAATCACTTCAACTGCTGTGTTTTTCTCCATCAGATAATAATTCGCAAGCTTAGACAGTTCGAACAGTATAGATACGGCATTGGCTGTATTGAAATCATCATCCATATCATGTATGAACTGTTTATGAAGACCTGAAATTTTATCCAGCCACTCCTGATTATTATCAGTCAGGTTCACACTTGCTTCTTTGCGGTGCTGCAAATTGTGATAAGACGTTTTAATGCGCTCCAGCCCTGTACGGGTATTTTCCAGAAGCTCATCACTGTAGTTGATTGGATGTCTGTAATGTACGGACAGCATGAAAAATCTTAGTACCTGCGGGTCATGCTTTTGGATAATGTCATGAACCAGAACGAAGTTCCCCAGTGATTTAGACATTTTTTCGTTATCGATATTAATATAGCCATTGTGCATCCAATAGCGGGCAAAGGTTTCTCCTGTCAATGCTTCCGACTGGGCGATCTCATTTTCATGATGCGGGAAAGCCAGATCCTGTCCGCCGGCATGGATATCAATCGTGTCCCCCAGATATTTCTTTGCCATAGCCGAGCATTCAATATGCCATCCCGGCCTTCCTTGCCCCCAAGGGCTCTCCCACGCGATCTCCCCTTCCTTCGCTGCTTTCCAAAGAACAAAGTCAAGAGAATCCTGTTTCTTTTCGCCGACGGCAATACGGGCACCGACCCGAAGCTCATCAATGGACTGATGGGACAGTTTTCCATACTCATCGAACTTACGGGTATGGTAATAGACATCCCCTTCTGATTCATACGCGAAGCCTTTATCAATCAATGTCTGGATAAACTCAATAATAATATCGATGCTTTCTGTCACCCTCGGGTGGACATCAGCCCTTCTGCAGCCCAGTGCAGATACGTCTTCGAAGTAGGCATTAATGAATCGTTCCGCGATACTTGGAACGTCTGTTCCCAGTTCATTGGCTACGCGAATCAGCTTATCATCCACATCAGTAAAGTTGGAGACATACTGAACATCGAAGCCGCGGAATTCAAGATATCTGCGTACTGTATCAAATACAATCGGCGGGCGCGCATTCCCTATATGGATATAGTTATAAACGGTGGGACCGCACACATACATTTTCACTTTTCCCTCTTCTATGGGAATAAAATCTTCTTTTTGACGGGTAAGTGTATTATAGATTTGAATGGCCATGAACCTGGCTCCTTTCTTTCCTCAACGTTTCAACTTCGCCTTTTAATTCCTGCAGCTCCTTCTCCAGTTCCTTAAACCGGTCTGCAATTGGATCGGGAAGATCACAATGATTTAAATCCTTGCTAATTTTCACACCATCCCGGACTTTCACTCTTCCTGGAATGCCCACTACTGTTGAATTGGGCGGAACCTCATGAAGGACAACTGAGCCTGCACCTATCTTAGAATTCTCCCCAATTGTAATGGATCCCAAAACCTTCGCACCGGTCGCAATCAGCGCATTGTCCTTAATAGTAGGATGCCGCTTGCCTTTTTCCTTCCCGGTTCCCCCCAGTGTCACACCCTGGAAAACAGTTACGTTATCGCCGATTTCACAAGTTTCCCCGATGACAACCCCCATGCCATGGTCGATGAAAAAGCGCCTGCCGATCTTTGCTCCCGGGTGAATTTCAATTCCTGTGAAAAAGCGGCTGATCTGGGAAACAACTCTTGCAAGAAAATAAAACTTCCGCTTAAAAAGCGCGTGGGCCACGCGGTGCGACCAGACAGCATGCAATCCTGAGTACGTTAAAACTACTTCCAAATAACTTCTTGCTGCCGGATCCTGTTCAAATACCACTTCGATATCTTCCTTCATTCTTGCAAACATAGTTCATTTCCCCTCCCGACATAGGTATCAATCTCTATTTTTATTTTTCTAAACCTTTTCCCCTATAACATTTCTCTGCCCATAAAAGCAGGTTTTAAATATAAAAAAGCGCCTCTGCCCAATCGGACAGAGACGCTTTATGCGCGGTTCCACTCTGTTTAGGCTTCAGAAGCCTCAACTTTACTTGTTAACGGATAAGTTCCGCTCAAATCTACTAGGAAGCAGGGGGCATCCGTTCAAATTGAGGCTCTGAGGCGCACTTCAGAAAAAGGAGAGGCTTAAACCACTTTCAGCCGGTGATGGTTCTCTCTAAAAAAGCATCTTTTTTCTTACTTTTCCTCTTCAACACTTTTCGATATAGAATAATTTACTTAATACTATATTACATTTTCTCCAAGATGTTAACCAATAATGCTCATTAATCGAGTTTTTACTTTTTCTTTTCCTAAAAGCTCGATTGCCTGCGGCAGATCCGGCCCATGGGTTTGGCCAGTAGTAGCTGAACGGATTGGCATGAACAGTTTCTTGCCCTTGTGGCCTGTTGACTTTTGCACAGCCTTCATGGCCGCTTTAATTCCATCCGCTTTGAACTCTGCCATATTGTCAATTTCCTGCAGGAACGCAGACAGCACTTCAGGAACTTGCTCTTCAGCCAGAACTTCATTCGCTTCTTCATCAACTGTCATTTCTTCTGTAAAGAACAGCTCTGAAAGCTCAGCAATTTGAGCGCCAAAGCTCATTTTTTCCTGGTAAAGAGTAATCAGGCTTCTAACCCAATCTTCATTTTCCTGCTGCCAGTTTTCACTGATCTTCCCTGCCTTTACCAGATGAGGGGCTGAAATGGCCACCAGACGGTCCTGATCAAGCTTTTTCATGTACTGATTATTCATCCATTCAAGCTTCTGCTTATCGAAAAGGGCAGGGGATTTTGATAATCTGCTTTCATCAAAGATATCAATGAATTCTTCTTTGGAGAAGATTTCTTCCTCGCCTGCAGGAGACCAGCCAAGCAAAGCAATAAAGTTAAAGAGCGCTTCCGGCAGGTAGCCGAGCTCTTCATACTGTTCAATGAACTGGATAATTGTTTCGTCCCGCTTGCTCAGTTTTTTGCGGCTTTCATTGACAATCAGCGTCATATGGCCAAACGTCGGAATGTCCCAGCCTAATGCTTCGTATATCATCTGCTGTTTGGGCGTATTGGAGATATGGTCATCCCCGCGCAGGACATGAGATATTTTCATAAGGTGGTCATCTACTGCTACAGCAAAGTTATAAGTAGGAGTGCCATCCTTTTTGACAATGACAAAATCACCAAAGCCATCAGATTCAAATGACACTTCGCCTTTTACCATGTCATTGAATGTCAATTCCCTGCCTTTTGGCACTAGAAAGCGGATGCTGGGCTTTCTGCCTTCTGCTTCCAGTGCAGCTCTTTCATCCTCTGTCAGATGACGGCATTTCCCTGAGTAAGCAGGAGTGTCGCCTTTTGAAGATTGAGCTTCACGCTCAGCTTCCAGCTCCTCTTCCGTACAATAGCATTTATAGGCATGCCCTTTGTCGAGCAATTCCTTGTAGTATGTTTCATAGATATGATTTCTTTCAGATTGGCGGTATGGGCCATATTCGCCTTCCTGGTCGATGCTTTCGTCCCAATCCATGCCAAGCCATTTTAAATAGTGAAGCTGGCTTTCTTCACCGCCTTCAATATTCCGCTTCTTATCTGTATCCTCAATGCGGATGATGAATTTTCCGCCTTTGCTTCTTGCAAACAAATAGTTGAAAAGCGCCGTTCTTGCATTTCCGATATGCAAATGTCCAGTCGGACTCGGAGCATAACGGACGCGGATTTCATTTGACATACTAACTGCCTCCTTAAAAATCTAAATCTGTTGAGTTTTTCGTCTTACCAGTAGACTGCATAAGCTATATTTTATCACTCAGATTTTTCTTCTGAAAGGTAATTTTACTGGTTCTCTTTCTTTTTCAGCAAAACAGCGGCCTGGGAAGCGATTCCCTCTCCCCGTCCTGTAAATCCAAGTTTTTCTGTAGTTGTTGCTTTCACATTGATATATTCTTTTTCGGTTTCAAGAAGCTCTGCAATCCGCTCCTGCATTTTTCCGATATGAGGAGACATTTTCGGCTTCTGGGCAATGATGGTGCAGTCTGCATTGACCAGCTCATATCCTTTTTCTTTTACGATTCCCCACACATGCGCAAGCAGCTTCGCAGAATCGGCATCCTTGAATTCAGGATCGGTATCAGGAAAATGCCGCCCAATGTCTCCTTCCCCAATTGCCCCAAGGCAGGCATCGGCCACTGTATGCAGCAGGACATCTGCATCCGAATGCCCCAGCAGCCCTTTCTCATATGGTATTTCAATACCCCCGATAATCAGCGGGCGTCCTTCTGCAAACTGATGAACATCAAAACCTTGTCCAATCCGAAACATGATACAATCTCCTTTACATATGGCTTCTTTTCTTTATAATTGCTTCCGCAAAATAAATATCTTCTGGCGTAGTCAGCTTAATATTATCGTAACTTCCCTCTACAATCACCACTTCATTGCCTAACCGCTCCATGAGGCTGGCATCATCTGTTCCTAAAAAACCGTCTTCCTCGGCCTTGCGGTGTGCATCAAGCAGAGAAGAGAGACGAAAGGCCTGCGGTGTTTGAACAGCCCACAGACAGGAGCGTTCAAGTGTTTCTGTAATCAAATTTCCGTCGGCTTTTTTTACGGTATCCTTCAGCGGCACTGCCAGAACAGCCGCTCCTTTTTCCCGGGCTGCTTTCACTAGCGGCACCAGTAACTCCCGGGTAATAAAAGGGCGGGCAGCGTCATGAACCAGCACCACATCCTCACCTGAAGCTGCTTTGGCCGCATTATAGACGCTATGCTGCCTTTCCTTCCCGCCTTCTACCATAGCAGTCACTTTCGTAATATGATACTTTTTTAACAGAACCTGCATTTCTTCCTCATCCTGAGGATTAATCGCCAAAAAAATGCCTGTGCACTCCGGGTCACTTTCAAAAACTCTTAACGTATGTATAAACACAGGGACATTCCCGATTTCCAGGAGAAGCTTATTCTTTCCCGCTCCCATTCTTTTCCCCTGCCCGGCTGCAGGGAGAATCACTTGATAATTCATATAATGGCTCCTATCTCCTAAGAAAAGCGCAAGCGCCTTGTCCACCCCCGACAAGCACAAGACGAGACTTTTGAAAAGTCGACCTTTGCTTTTTTGGGAGGATCGGCTTGTGACCTCGAGGGGGCAGGCGCTGGAGCTAGACAATTCTCGAAGTTCAATGTAATTTCTTACCTTCCTAAAAAGCAGGAAAAAGGCAGGGAAAACAATCTCCCTGCACGCTCTGTCCTACTTTCTATCATACATTATAAGGCTTTTTCCAAAAGCTTGGGTTTTGCAAAAATCATTCTTCCGGCTGAAGTCTGCAGTACACTTGTGACAAGAACATCAATATGTTTGCCAATATAATTTCTGCCTTCTTCCACAACGATCATCGTGCCGTCATCCAGATAAGCAATCCCCTGATTCTGTTCCTTGCCGTCCTTAATAACCTGTACCTTCATTTCTTCTCCTGGAAGCACAACGGGTTTGACGGCGTTGGCCAGGTCATTAATATTGAGGACTGCTACTTTTTGCAGTTCACAAACCTTGTTTAAGTTAAAATCATTGGTCACAACGACACCATTCGTTAGCTTAGCCAGCTTCACCAGCTTGCTGTCCACCTCTTGGATTTCTTCAAAATCGCCTTCATAGATTTCTACATTAATGGAAAGTTCTTTTTGAATCCGATTTAAAATATCCAATCCTCTTCGGCCGCGGTTGCGCTTTAATACATCTGATGAATCAGCAATATGCTGCAGTTCTTCCAGTACAAACTGCGGAATGACAATCGTGCCTTCCAAAAAGCCTGTCTGGCAAATATCAGCAATGCGGCCATCGATGATAACGCTTGTATCAAGGATCTTAAGTGATTTTTTAGGTGCAGCTTCAGGCTCAATCTCTTCTTCACTGCTCTTCTTCTTCTTGCTTGAAAATAGACTTAAAAGTTCATCCCGCTTTTTAAAGCCAACCTGAAACCCAAGATAGCCGAACAGCAGCGTCAGCACAATCGGAGCTACGGTATTCAGAATCGGGACCTCAATCGCATTTAGGGCATATCCGATTAAAAAAGCAATGACTAATCCAAAAACCAGGCCGACACTTCCAAAAATAATATCTGTTATAGGTACTTTTACCAGTGATTCTTCTGCCCATCTCACGAAATTGACGACATGATCAACCGCCCAAAAAGTTAAAAGATAAAAAATAATAGCACCTAAAATGGCGGACACATATGGATTATTTAAAAGAGGAATGTCATCTAAACTGATTAATTTTAATAAGTCAGGAATCAAAAATATACCCAGCGTTACTCCGATAATAAGGAAGCATGCCTGTACAATACGTTTTAACATTCCTTCACCTCCTTTTAATCATTATAAACAAATTCACAAAATTGAAACCTTGAATCTGGGAGATTTTCAATTTTATCCTTAAAATTATTTCACGATAGTAAAACAACGCACTTAAATCTGCTTAAATTTTTACTTTTACACACTTTAAGGGTAGCACCATTGGCAATAAACTGTCAAATAATTAACTTACCATTTTAGCATAACCAATTACATAGTTCAATGGTCTCTTTATAGCTGACGGTCCGCAAAAACCTGCTCTTTTATGAGCTTAAGTCCCTCTTTTATTTTTCTGGCCCTTACTTCACCGATTCCTTCTACTTCATCGAGCTCCTCTACTGTGGCTGTGATGATATTTGGAAATTCTTTAAACCGATTAATCAGATTATCGATAATAATTGGCGGGAGTCGGGGAACTTTATTCAGCATGCGGTAGCCGCGCGGGCATTTGAATTCTTCCGTGTGAATATACCCGTTGTAGCCAAGAAGCTTGAGAATGACAGAGTCTTCGAGCATTTCTCCTTTTGAAAGCTCCTGAAGCTTAATAAGTGCATCCCTGGAGTCGATGTCCCTTGATTGAGCATAGTCTTTTATAATCCATTCTGCTTCCCGTTCAAGCTCCATCAGCAGTTCGTTCATCTGAAGCCGAATCAGCCTTCCCTCTGTGCCCAGTTCGCTTAAATAGGTGAGGAGCTCGTTTTTAATGCGCAGAACCATTTCGATATTATGAAAAACATGAAGGATATCGCTGTATGTAACAAGCTCTTCAAATTCCAGGATGCTCAGGTTGCCGATACTCTGTTCAAGAACGACCTTATATTTTTCAAGCGTCTGCACGGCAACATTCGCCTTGGTTAAAATGACGCCAATATCACGCAGAGCATAACGGGAATGTCCTTTATAAAGGGTAATGACATTGCGCCTCTGGGAAATGGCAATCACTAATGCGCCTGTTTGCCGGGCAACCCGTTCTGCCGTCCGGTGCCGCATACCCGTTTCGGTAGAAGGCACACCCGGATCAGGAGCCAGCTGGGCGTTAGCTATTAGAATCTTATTTCCTTCTTCATTTAAGATAATGGCTCCATCCATCTTGGCAAGCTCATACAAATAGCTAGGCGAGAACGGGCAATTAATTTGGAATCCTCCATCAACAAGGTTACTAAGCTTTTCTTTTGATCCCAAAACAATCAGCCCGCCTGTATTGGCGCGAAGAACATTATCAATCCCTTCCCTGATAGGCGTACCGGGAGCCATGAACCGAAGGATTTCACTCATCGTTTTTTCGCTCATTTTTTTAGTCTCCATCTTTATCCCCCTAACGCAGCCTTTAATGCTTCACCGACGGAGCTTACTCCGATTAGTTCAATTCCTCCCGGTGCGCTCCAGCCGCCAAGATTGTTCGCCGGCAGGATAACCCGCTCAAAGCCCAGCTTGGCTGCCTCCTGCACTCTTTGTTCTATTCTTGATACTCTCCTGACCTCACCTGTGAGGCCTACTTCACCGATAATGCAGTCTGTTGCCATTGTTGGCTTATCCCGAAAGCTTGACGCAATGCTCACAGCAATGGCCAAATCAATTGCCGGTTCATCAAGCTTCACTCCGCCAGCGACCTTTAGGTAGGCATCCTGATTTTGCAGGAGCATCCCGACTCGTTTTTCCAATACCGCCATCAGGAGCGGAACCCGGTTATGATCAATTCCTGTCGCCATTCGCCTTGGGTTTCCAAAGCTTGTCGGGGAAATCAGCGCCTGAATTTCAACCAGAACTGGCCTTGTTCCTTCCATGGATGCCACGACGGTTGAACCTGCAGCTCCCTGTGATCGCTCTTCCAGGAAAATTTCTGACGGGTTTGCCACTTCCTCAAGCCCAAGTTCCTTCATTTCAAAAATGCCCATTTCGTTTGTTGATCCGAACCTGTTTTTAACCGCACGCAAAATCCTGTATGTATGATGGCGTTCACCTTCAAAGTACAAAACGGTATCTACCATATGCTCGAGAAGTCTTGGACCCGCAATGGAACCTTCCTTTGTAACATGCCCTACGATAAAAATGGCAATTCCCTTCGTTTTGCCGATGCGCATTAGCTCAGCAGTACATTCCCGAACCTGAGAAACGCTGCCCGGCGCCGAGGTCACTTCCGGATGAAAGATCGTCTGAATTGAGTCAATAATGACAAAGTCAGGATTCACTGAATCAATCGTTCTGCTGATTTCATCAAGGCTGGTTTCCGAATAAACGAGCAGGCTGTCAGAAGAAACACCTAAACGGTCAGCCCTCAGCTTCGTCTGGCGCATGGATTCTTCCCCTGATATATAGAGAACAGAATGCTTCCTGTTCGCCAGCTGTGATGACACTTGAAGAAGAAGCGTTGATTTCCCTATGCCCGGATCTCCTCCAATAAGAACAAGGGAGCCTCTTACAATTCCGCCACCAAGGACACGGTTTAATTCTTTTAAATCGGTATGTATGCGGGGTTCGCTGACTGTTTCAATGGATGTAATCGGTGTTGCTTTCGCCGCTATGGCCGATCCCTGTGAATGAGCAAAAGCACCTCTTCTCGTTGAAGCAGGCTTCTCCACCTCTTCCACCATTGTATTCCATTGTCCGCACCCCGGACATTTTCCCATCCATTTAGGTGACTCATAGCCGCATTCCTGACACATGAATTTCGTTTTTCTTTTAGCCATACTTCTTCCCCTCTCTGTACATTCATTCCAGCCGCATTAAAGGAAATCTTAATATTACCGGCCTTGCGTGAAAGAACCAGCGATGACAGAAGTACGGTTAACTTCCTATTCCCTTTTTTAACGGGTCTTAAAATGTTTTTGTCCTGTTATCTTTTTCTATCTTAAAATTAACATAAATCGGCAGAATAAACCTCTTTAAAGGCTGCCAGCATGATATGTCTGAAAGAGTGCAAAAAGGTACACGTATAACAGGGACGTGTACCTTTTTGCTGTGTAAAATCTTTTGATGCTATTAAAGCGGGAAAGCCATCGAGCAGAATTAAGACTGAACGTAGCGTCCTGCAGGATTAATCAAACAATCAGCGGGAATTAAGTCCCCACTGATTGAAGTCATCTTATTTCTGAAGATTTGGCGTCCCGCTTGGTTCAGCCGTTTTCACTACAAACTCTCCATCTTTCACATCGATTACTACGCTTTGCCCGGTTAGAACCGTTCCTTTTAACAGTTCTTCGGATAAGCGATCTTCAATATGCTTTTGAATCGCCCTGCGGAGCGGACGTGCTCCGTATTCTGGATCATAGCCTTCTACCGAGATTTTTTCTTTGGCTGCATCCGTCAATTCCAGTGTAATATCCTGTTCCTTCAATCGTTTCGTTAAGGTGTCAGACATAAGTGTAACGATTTCCTGAAGATGCTTTTTCTCCAATGCATGGAAAACGATGATTTCATCGATACGGTTCAGGAATTCCGGACGGAAGGACTTCTTCATTTCTTCCATTACTTTTCCTTTCATATCTTTGTAATCCTGTTCACCATCCTGGATGTTAAAGCCAACGTATTTGTTCCGCTTAAGTGCTTCTGCACCTACATTGGATGTCATAATCAGAACGGTATTGCGGAAATCGACGGTTCTGCCCTTAGAATCTGTTAATCTTCCGTCTTCCAATACCTGTAAAAGAATGTTGAATACATCAGGATGAGCCTTTTCAATTTCATCCAGAAGCACAACAGAATATGGTTTTCTGCGGACCTTTTCTGTTAACTGTCCGCCTTCTTCATATCCTACATAACCCGGAGGCGAACCTACCAGACGGGATGTAGAGTGCTTCTCCATGTATTCTGACATATCGATGCGGATCATCGCATCCTCGTCACCGAACATCGCTTCAGCTAATGCACGGGCTAACTCTGTTTTACCTACCCCTGTCGGCCCAAGGAATACAAACGAGCCAATCGGACGCTTCGGATCTTTAAGGCCTGCACGGGCACGGCGGACAGCCTTCGAAATGGCTTTAACCGCTTCTTCCTGTCCGATTACACGGGAATGAAGAATTTCTTCCAGATTAAGAAGCTTTTCTGTTTCTGTTTGGGCAAGCTTCGATACAGGGATTCCAGTCCAGCTGGCCACCACATTGGCAATGTCCTCAACCGTCACTTCACTGTTCTCTTTGCCCTGCTTTTCTTTCCATGTTTTTTTCGTTTCTTCGAGCTGTTCACGCAGGCGCTGCTCTGTATCTCTTAAGGAAGCCGCTTTTTCAAACTCCTGACTTTGAACGGCAGCGTCTTTTTCTTTCCTTACATCCTCCAGCTTAACCTCCAGTTCTTTCAGGTTTGGAGGCGTAGTATAAGAGCGAAGTCTTACCTTTGAACCCGCTTCGTCAATTAAATCAATTGCTTTATCCGGAAGGAAGCGGTCTGAGATGTAGCGATCTGAAAGTTTTACAGCTGCTTGAATGGCTGCATCCGTAATCGTCACACGATGGTGGGCCTCATAACGGTCACGAAGACCTTCAAGAATCTGTACCGATTCCTCCGCAGTCGGCTCATCAACCGTAATAGGCTGGAATCTTCTTTCAAGTGCCGCATCCTTTTCAATATATTTTCTGTATTCATCAAGAGTTGTTGCACCAATACACTGAAGTTCACCGCGGGCCAGAGAAGGCTTTAAGATGTTAGAAGCATCAATCGCACCTTCTGCTCCGCCTGCACCTATTAAGGTATGAAGCTCGTCAATAAATAAAATGATGTTTCCTGCCTGCCTGATTTCATCCATTACCTTCTTCAGGCGGTCTTCAAATTCACCGCGATACTTTGTTCCGGCAACTACTGTACCCATATCTAGCGTCATAACCCTTTTATCACGAAGAGTCTCCGGCACTTCATTATTAATGATCTGCTGTGCCAAGCCCTCTGCGATGGCTGTTTTACCTACCCCAGGCTCACCGATCAGAACCGGGTTGTTTTTCGTCCTGCGGCTTAAAACTTCGATTACACGCTGAATTTCTTTGCTTCGTCCAATTACCGGATCCAGGCTTCCTTCTCTGGCAATAGCAGTTAAGTCACGTGCCAATCCATCAAGAGTCGGTGTATTCGCATTGGCTGCGGAGCCACCCTGATGACTGCCGGACTCATTGCTGCCTAATAGCTGAAGCACTTGCTGGCGCGCTTTATTGAGGCTGACTCCAAGGTTATTCAAAACTCGGGCTGCCACGCCTTCACCCTCACGGATCAGGCCAAGCAGGATATGTTCTGTTCCTACATAGGAATGGCCAAGCTTTCTTGCTTCGTCCATCGAAAGTTCAATGACTTTCTTGGCACGCGGTGTATAGTGAATGGTCTGGGAAGCATCCTGCCCCCTGCCAATTAAATTCTCAACCTCTTTTTGGATCTTATCAGAGCCGAGGCCTAAAGCATAGAGAGCTTTTGCAGCAATGCCTTCACCTTCGCGTACAAGCCCCAGCAGAATATGCTCTGTTCCGATGTTGTTATGTCCTAAACGGATTGCTTCCTCCTGTGCTAAAGCCAATACTTTTTGAGCTCTTTCCGTAAATCGTCCGAACATCATATTTTCATCCTCCCAACTCTTGATCTTCCATTTTTAATCTTTCCCTAATTAATGAAGCCCTGCGGATATCGCGTTCATGCGGTCTGAGCGGCCCGCCTGCATATTGCTGCAGGAAACCGGGCTGTGTCAGGATCATCAGCTCATTCAATATATTTTTTGATATGTTTTTGATGTACTGCATATCAATCCCCAGGCGAACATCAGACAAGCATTGTGCTGCTTCCTTTGATTCAATGATCCGGCTATTCGATAAAATGCCATAAGAGCGGAAGACTCTGTCTTCTAATTGTATGTTAGAAGTCTTTGCTAATGCTTCCCTTGCCGATCTTTCCTGAGAAATCAGCTGACTGACAACGCTTTTCAGATCCTCTGCGATATCCTCTTCTGATTTTCCGAGAGTGATCTGGTTTGAAACTTGAAAGATATTACCTAAAGCTTCGCTGCCTTCCCCGTAAATTCCTCTAACAACTAACCCAAGCTGGTTAATTGCCGGAATAATTCTGTTCATTTGCTGTGTGAGAACAAGGCCAGGCAAATGCATCATAACAGATGCCCTTAGCCCTGTTCCTACATTTGTGGGGCAGCTTGTTAAAAAGCCAATATGTTCATCAAATGCATAGTCGGCTTCTTCCTCCAGCCAATCATCAATTTCATTTGCCATACTTAAGGCTTCAGTAAGCTGAAATCCCGGAAATAAGCATTGAATCCTTATATGGTCTTCTTCATTAATCATGATGCTGACTTCTTCATTTTCAGAAAGAAGGCAGGCACCATGAGTTGAATTCTCAGCAAGATGGGGACTGACCAGATGCTTTTCCATCAGCACTCTTTTTTGAAGAGGCTGAAGGCGATCCATTAATAAAAGCTCCATTTCCCCAAGTTTTGAAAATGAAGAATGCTCCACCCTCGCCTTTATTTTTTCAATGACCGCTTCTGCTTCTTCATTTGAAAATACAGTAGGGAATTTATATTGCTTCATATTGCGGGCGAGCCTGATTCGCGAACTTAAAACAATATCGGAATCAGGACCTTCCGCACTCATCCAGGAGCTAATAGCTTGATTCATGAAACGTTCCAGCGACAAGCTTACTCCCCTCCCTTTTGATCGGCATTGAGCTGCTTTTCCAGTTTCCTTATTTCGTCCCTCAATTCTGCCGCTCTTTCAAACTCTTCTTTTGAAATCATTTCTTTTAAATTATTTTTTAAATCATCAATATTCCTCCGCAGGTGAATGGTTCCCCCGATTCGTGCAGGAATTTTTCCGCTGTGTGAGGAATTCCCGCTGTGAAGCCTTCTAAGAATTGGGTTCAATTGATCTTTAAAAGTCTCATAGCAGTTGGCGCACCCAAAACGGCCTACTTTTATAAACTGCTGAAAGGTCAAGGAACATTGCTCACACTGCAGGACTTTCTCCTGCTGAAAAGGATCCTGGCCCGATTCCTGAAAGGCAGGCTGAATATTCAGAAGGCCAGCGAGCAAGTTATTTATTGAAAAACCAGACCCGCTGCCCAGCATAAACATTTCACCTTTTTCCTGTGAGCATTTCTCGCAAAGATGAAACTCTTCTTTCTCGCCATTTACAACCTTCGTAAAATGCAGCGTGGCTGGCCTTTGGTTACATTCCTGACAAATCATGACTTCACCTCCCCAGCTCCCTACTATTTATATTTCAAAGTGGTTAACATTGCCTTAAGCATTCTTGCCCTCAGCTCATCCCTGAATGGAAGATCAATATACAGGACAGAACGGTCTATAACACTAAGCATAATTTTAGCTTCCCTATGTGTTATTATCTCTTCTTCTACCAGACGGTAAATGACATTCTCTGCACTGCTCTGGGCAATCCTGCTCTGCACCAATGAAATTAACTGGTCAATTAAATCAGCATGGTCATAGGACTGGACTTTCATAATCCGAATGAAGCCCCCGCCTCCCCGCTTACTTTCTACTGCATATCCTTTCTCAATCGTAAAACGGGTGTTGATCACATAATTGATCTGAGAAGGAACACATTGGAACTTATCAGCAATTTCACTTCTTTTAATTTCCACGATTTCCCTTTCGCTCTTCTCTAAAACCTGTTTTAGATAATTTTCAATTATGTCGGATATATTCCTCACCAGGCCTCCCCCTATCTGACTTTGACTATATTTGACATTAATTATACATGATTTATGTAATTTCTTGCAATTGGCGGGTATTAATAATTTTCCCCCATTTTTTGACTTCCCAAACCTGAAAATGGAAGTTAATGTCGATAACAATATATTTTTGAATGGGCGGGTTTGTGCTTGGTTGGGAGAAGTTTTTTTAGAGGCTGGGAAGTGTGCTGCGCTTGATTGCCAGATGGACAGATGATATGGTTAGCTGTCCTGGCTTGATGTTCGGTCGGAATAGAGAGATGGAATCCTGCAGAATGGCTGAATGAACCTGCTGAATGCCCTGATTCTGGATTCTATGAAGCTGCGATGCAGTTAGCGATACTTTTATCTAGCATGAATTGAGCTTTATGAAGTAAACTCACATTTAGCTCAATTTCCCACTAAAAAGCAGAGTCCAAATAAGAAATTTGTATTCAATAAATCTCCAGACATACAAAAAAGAGCACCCATCAGGTGCTCTTTCATATGCCCGGCAGCGTCCTACTCTCACAGGGGGACAGCCCCCAACTACCATCGGCGCTGAGAAGCTTAACTTCCGTGTTCGGTATGGGAACGGGTGTGACCTTCTCGCTATCGCCACCGGACTATTTGGTTGAAGAAACTTCGTTCCCTCAAAACTAGATAATGTATGAAGAAGCATTTGCCGAGTATTCACCAATGACTTGGTTAAGTCCTCGATCGATTAGTATCAGTCAGCTCCACATGTCGCCACGCTTCCACCTCTGACCTATCAACCTGATCATCTTTCAGGGATCTTACTAGCTTGACGCTATGGGAAATCTCATCTCGAGGGGGGCTTCATGCTTAGATGCTTTCAGCACTTATCCCTTCCGCACATAGCTACCCAGCGATGCCTTTGGCAAGACAACTGGTACACCAGCGGTGCGTCCATCCCGGTCCTCTCGTACTAAGGACAGCTCCTCTCAAATTTCCTGCGCCCACGACGGATAGGGACCGAACTGTCTCACGACGTTCTGAACCCAGCTCGCGTACCGCTTTAATGGGCGAACAGCCCAACCCTTGGGACCGACTACAGCCCCAGGATGCGATGAGCCGACATCGAGGTGCCAAACCTCCCCGTCGATGTGGACTCTTGGGGGAGATAAGCCTGTTATCCCCGGGGTAGCTTTTATCCGTTGAGCGATGGCCCTTCCATGCGGAACCACCGGATCACTAAGCCCGACTTTCGTCCCTGCTCGACTTGTAGGTCTCGCAGTCAAGCTCCCTTGTGCCTTTACACTCTGCGAATGATTTCCAACCATTCTGAGGGAACCTTTGGGCGCCTCCGTTACTTTTTAGGAGGCGACCGCCCCAGTCAAACTGCCCACCTGACACTGTCTCCCGCCCCGATCAGGGGCGCGGGTTAGAATTTCAATACAGCCAGGGTAGTATCCCACCGACGCCTCCACCGAAGCTGGCGCTCCGGCTTCTCAGGCTCCTACCTATCCTGTACAAGCTGTACCAAAATTCAATATCAGGCTACAGTAAAGCTCCACGGGGTCTTTCCGTCCTGTCGCGGGTAACCTGCATCTTCACAGGTACTATAATTTCACCGAGTCTCTCGTTGAGACAGTGCCCAGATCGTTACGCCTTTCGTGCGGGTCGGAACTTACCCGACAAGGAATTTCGCTACCTTAGGACCGTTATAGTTACGGCCGCCGTTTACTGGGGCTTCGATTCAAAGCTTCGCTTGCGCTAACCTCTCCTCTTAACCTTCCAGCACCGGGCAGGCGTCAGCCCCTATACTTCGCCTTGCGGCTTCGCAGAGACCTGTGTTTTTGCTAAACAGTCGCCTGGGCCTATTCACTGCGGCTCATCAGGGCTATGCACCCTAATGAGCACCCCTTCTCCCGAAGTTACGGGGTCATTTTGCCGAGTTCCTTAACGAGAGTTCTCTCGCTCACCTTAGGATTCTCTCCTCGCCTACCTGTGTCGGTTTGCGGTACGGGCACCTTTTCCCTCGCTAGAGGCTTTTCTTGGCAGTGTGGAATCAGGAACTTCGGTACTAAATTTCCCTCGCCGTCACAGCTCAGCCTGTGTGGTAACGGGATTTGCCTCGTTACCGGCCTAACTGCTTGGACGCGCTAATCCAGCAGCGCGCTTACCCTATCCTCCTGCGTCCCCCCATTGCTCAAACGGTAAAGAGGTGGTACAGGAATATCAACCTGTTGTCCATCGCCTACGCTTTTCAGCCTCGGCTTAGGTCCCGACTAACCCTGAGCGGACGAGCCTTCCTCAGGAAACCTTAGGCATTCGGTGGATGGGATTCTCACCCATCTTTCGCTACTCATACCGGCATTCTCACTTCTAAGCGCTCCACCAGTCCTTGCGGTCTGGCTTCAACGCCCTTAGAACGCTCTCCTACCACTGACATCGGAAGATGTCAATCCACAGCTTCGGTGATACGTTTAGCCCCGGTACATTTTCGGCGCGGAGTCACTCGACCAGTGAGCTATTACGCACTCTTTAAATGGTGGCTGCTTCTAAGCCAACATCCTGGTTGTCTAAGCAACTCCACATCCTTTTCCACTTAACGTATACTTTGGGACCTTAGCTGGTGGTCTGGGCTGTTTCCCTCTTGACTACGGATCTTATCACTCGCAGTCTGACTCCCATGGATAAGTCTTTGGCATTCGGAGTTTGTCTGAATTCGGTAACCCGATGGGGGCCCCTAGTCCAAACAGTGCTCTACCTCCAAGACTCTTACTACATGAGGCTAGCCCTAAAGCTATTTCGGAGAGAACCAGCTATCTCCAAGTTCGATTGGAATTTCTCCGCTACCCACACCTCATCCCCGCACTTTTCAACGTGCGTGGGTTCGGGCCTCCATCCAGTGTTACCTGGACTTCACCCTGGACATGGGTAGATCACCTGGTTTCGGGTCTACGACCACATACTCATTCGCCCTATTCAGACTCGCTTTCGCTGCGGCTCCGTCTCTTCAACTTAACCTCGCATGTAATCGTAACTCGCCGGTTCATTCTACAAAAGGCACGCTATCACCCATTAACGGGCTCTAACTACTTGTAGGCACACGGTTTCAGGATCTCTTTCACTCCCCTTCCGGGGTGCTTTTCACCTTTCCCTCACGGTACTGGTTCACTATCGGTCACTAGGGAGTATTTAGCCTTGGGAGATGGTCCTCCCTGCTTCCGACGGGATTTCTCGTGTCCCGCCGTACTCAGGATCCACTCTGGAGGGAACGAAGTTTCAACTACAGGGCTTTTACCTTCTCTGGCCGGCCTTTCCAGACCTGTTCATTTACCTCGTTCCTTTGTAACTCCGTGTAGAGTGTCCTACAACCCCAAGAGGCAAGCCTCTTGGTTTGGGCTAATCCCGTTTCGCTCGCCGCTACTCAGGGAATCGCGTTTGCTTTCTCTTCCTCCGGGTACTTAGATGTTTCAGTTCCCCGGGTCTGCCTTCAATACCCTATGTATTCAGGTAAAGATCCTATCCCATTACGGATAGGGGGTTTCCCCATTCGGAAATCTCCGGATCAAAGCTTACTTACAGCTCCCCGAAGCATATCGGTGTTAGTACCGTCCTTCATCGGCTCCTAGTGCCAAGGCATTCACCGTGCGCCCTTTCTAACTTAACCGTATTTGACGGGTTCATCGAAGATGAACAAGCATCAAAGGTTTTTAACTCTATTTAACATAGAGAGAATTGACTAAAATGGCGATTACTCGGTTATTGCTTCTTCATTAACATTATCTAGTTTTCAAAGAACGACTCTTTCATTGAGAGATTGAACTCTCAAAACTGAACGAACAAAACACGTCACGTTTCATGTAAATATCCTTAGAAAGGAGGTGATCCAGCCGCACCTTCCGATACGGCTACCTTGTTACGACTTCACCCCAATCATCTGTCCCACCTTAGGCGGCTGGCTCCAAAAGGTTACCCCACCGACTTCGGGTGTTACAAACTCTCGTGGTGTGACGGGCGGTGTGTACAAGGCCCGGGAACGTATTCACCGCGGCATGCTGATCCGCGATTACTAGCGATTCCGGCTTCATGCAGGCGAGTTGCAGCCTGCAATCCGAACTGAGAATGGTTTTATGGGATTCGCTTAACCTCGCGGTCTCGCAGCCCTTTGTACCATCCATTGTAGCACGTGTGTAGCCCAGGTCATAAGGGGCATGATGATTTGACGTCATCCCCACCTTCCTCCGGTTTGTCACCGGCAGTCACCTTAGAGTGCCCAACTGAATGCTGGCAACTAAGATCAAGGGTTGCGCTCGTTGCGGGACTTAACCCAACATCTCACGACACGAGCTGACGACAACCATGCACCACCTGTCATCCTGTCCCCCGAAGGGGAACGCCCTATCTCTAGGGTTGTCAGGAGATGTCAAGACCTGGTAAGGTTCTTCGCGTTGCTTCGAATTAAACCACATGCTCCACCGCTTGTGCGGGCCCCCGTCAATTCCTTTGAGTTTCAGCCTTGCGGCCGTACTCCCCAGGCGGAGTGCTTAATGCGTTTGCTGCAGCACTAAAGGGCGGAAACCCTCTAACACTTAGCACTCATCGTTTACGGCGTGGACTACCAGGGTATCTAATCCTGTTTGCTCCCCACGCTTTCGCGCCTCAGCGTCAGTTACAGACCAAAGAGTCGCCTTCGCCACTGGTGTTCCTCCACATCTCTACGCATTTCACCGCTACACGTGGAATTCCACTCTTCTCTTCTGCACTCAAGTTCCCCAGTTTCCAATGACCCTCCCCGGTTGAGCCGGGGGCTTTCACATCAGACTTAAGGAACCGCCTGCGCGCGCTTTACGCCCAATAATTCCGGACAACGCTTGCCACCTACGTATTACCGCGGCTGCTGGCACGTAGTTAGCCGTGGCTTTCTGGTTAGGTACCGTCAAGGTACCGGCAGTTACTCCGATACTTATTCTTCCCTAACAACAGAGTTTTACGATCCGAAAACCTTCATCACTCACGCGGCGTTGCTCCGTCAGACTTTCGTCCATTGCGGAAGATTCCCTACTGCTGCCTCCCGTAGGAGTCTGGGCCGTGTCTCAGTCCCAGTGTGGCCGATCACCCTCTCAGGTCGGCTACGCATCGTCGCCTTGGTGAGCCGTTACCTCACCAACTAGCTAATGCGCCGCGGGCCCATCTGTAAGTGATAGCCGAAACCATCTTTCAGCTTTCCCTCATGTGAGGGAAAGAATCATCCGGTATTAGCCCCGGTTTCCCGGAGTTATCCCAGTCTTACAGGCAGGTTGCCCACGTGTTACTCACCCGTCCGCCGCTGACTTCAGGGAGCAAGCTCCCATCTGTCCGCTCGACTTGCATGTATTAGGCACGCCGCCAGCGTTCGTCCTGAGCCAGGATCAAACTCTCCATATAAGAGTTGATTAAGCTCATAAGTTGTCTTTTCAAAAAAGACTAAAGAATTAACGTTGACGTTTTTGTTCGTTCAGTTTTCAAAGATCAATCAGTAAGTTTGGAGCGGGTGAAGGGAATCGAACCCTCATCATCAGCTTGGAAGGCTGAGGTTTTACCACTAAACTACACCCGCATATAATATTATTGTTTCCCGAATGGTCGGGAAGACAGGATTCGAACCTGCGACCCCTTGGTCCCAAACCAAGTGCTCTACCAAGCTGAGCTACTCCCCGTAATATGGCGCGCCCGAGAGGAGTCGAACCCCTAACCTTTTGATCCGTAGTCAAACGCTCTATCCAATTGAGCTACGGGCGCATCTTTTAAAGCAACTCTTATATTATAACGACCTAAAATCAAAATGTCAACAACTTTTTTGGTGCGGCCGAGAGGACTTGAACCTCCACGGGGTTGCCCCCACTAGGCCCTCAACCTAGCGCGTCTGCCATTCCGCCACGACCGCTTAATGAAGCGACAAGTAACATCATACCAAAACGTGGTACTCATCTCAATGGTAATTAATGGTGCGGGTGAAGGGAGTCGAACCCCCACGCCTTGCGGCGCCAGATCCTAAGTCTGGTGCGTCTGCCAATTCCGCCACACCCGCAATTTGAAATTGAAATGGTGAGCCATGAAGGACTCGAACCTTCGACCCTCTGATTAAAAGTCAGATGCTCTACCGACTGAGCTAATGGCTCATACTTTTATGAGACTTCCTAAAGCCTGATAAGTGCAGTCAGATGTTCCAAAGCTAAACCGCTTTGTCACAGATTGCTATTCGGATGAAGAAATTCACTGATGCTGCAATCTGCTCTACCGACTGAGCTAATGGCTCATTTAAAAATGGCTGGGCTAGCAGGATTCGAACCTGCGAGTGACGGAGTCAAAGTCCGGTGCCTTACCGCTTGGCTATAGCCCAATAACAAATGGCGGTCCCGACGGGAATCGAACCCGCGATCTCCTGCGTGACAGGCAGGCATGTTAACCGCTACACCACGGGACCATCCATATAAATACCGTCGGAAACAAAAAAAGTGACCCGTACGGGATTCGAACCCGTGTTACCGCCGTGAAAGGGCGGTGTCTTAACCGCTTGACCAACGGGCCATTGTCAGAATTTTCTGGCGGAGAAGGAGGGATTTGAACCCTCGCGCCGCTTACGCGACCTACACCCTTAGCAGGGGCGCCTCTTCAGCCACTTGAGTACTTCCCCAAATATGGCTCCGCAGGCAGGATTCGAACCTGCGACCGTTCGGTTAACAGCCGAATGCTCTACCACTGAGCTACTGCGGAATAATAATGAACTTTATCGATAAAACAGTTAACACCTTATCGACTCTTCATATTATAAGGACGCTGGCTATAAAAGTCAAGCTTGTTTTTTAGAAGAATTTATTAGCTGTTTGTCCTGTTTGTCCTGCGACAATTATTAAATATAATGCGTATTTAATCTATTGTCAATTCTTTTTAAATACTAATTTCCCCTTGCATTTACCGCAGACATATTTATTCGTATCAACTATTCTTTTTCTTTGATAGGTTTGGCCGCATTCTTTACACATATAAACAAGAATCTTAGCAGCTTTATTTGTTTTTGGGCGATCAGGCAAGGCAGAACAATATCGAGGTGCTCCCACTTTTTTCATTAGCATTCTGAAATCCTGATCACGATGTTTATACCCTTTCCCTTCTAAATGCAAGTGATAATGACAGAGTTCGTGCTTAATAATCCCCTCTAATTCTTCGGCCCCAAGCTGTTCATAATACTTTTTATTTATTTCAACATGGTGTGAACTCAGCATATATCTTCCGCCAGTCGATCTAAGACGCAAATTAAAATAAGCCTGATGGCGAAAGGGCTTGCCGAAGCTTTCTAATGATATCTTTTCAACAAGTGTCTGAAGCTCCTGGTCATTCATAGCAATGTTTTTCCTCTCTTATCGTAAACATGACAACCTATTATAGCATACATTATATATACCTTTTATAGCTCTGAACTCCCTTAGCAGTCCAAGGGAGAATCATCAGATTCCAATACACGGGAGGTAAAACATATGCCTGTTTGGTTTCAAAATCAAATCCAGCGTGCCTTTTATGAAAAAGACCGCTATCAGATCAAACTGCTGAATCAGTGCTGGTTTTTCTATAGAAAGAAACACTGCTCTTAAAATGCTGAGAGCCTGAGATGAATACCAGCTAATATCAGCCACAACCTCCACCCGGAACCGCAGTCGACACTTTGCTGACTGAAATTGCATAGTCCAGCAGAACACATTCTCTGCAAACCTTAAAAGAATAGGCCAAATCACGCTAGAAATATTGATTTCCGATGTGATTTGGCTTATGACTCGAGAAGTCAATCTTTGAAGACAGTAAAACAAAGCAATATTTTTCAGTTAATTAGAGTGTTCAAGCATAGTTAAGGCGACTCTTCCCTTGTGCTTATCAACTGAGTCAACCCAGACTGTTACTACATCCCCAACAGACACGACATCCAGCGGGTGTTTAACAAATTGGCGGCTAAGTTTGGAAATATGAACAAGGCCATCCTGTTTGACTCCGATATCAACAAATGCACCAAAGTCTACTACATTTCTCACTGTACCTTGAAGCTCCATCCCTTCCTGCAGATCTTCAAGTTTCAGCACTTCTTTCTTTAGCAGCGGCTTTGGCAGCTCATCACGCGGATCTCTTTCCGGTCTCATTAAAGCATCAATAATATCTTTCAGTGTAAGTTCACCAATTTCAAGCTCCCGCGCTGTCTGGCTGATATTTATGCCTTTTAGTGCTTCCCTCAATGATTGCGTTCCAAGGTCACTGGATTTAAAGCCGAGATTAGCAAGCAATTTATTTACTTCTGCATATGTTTCCGGGTGTATTCCAGTCCGGTCCAGAGGTTCTTTTCCATCGTTAATCCGCAGGAAGCCTATCGCCTGTTCATAAGTTTTGGCCCCAAGGCGCGGAATCTTTTTCAACTGCTTGCGGTCTGTAAATTTCCCTTCTTCTTCCCGTTTCTTGATTATATTAGCGGCAACTGTTTTCGAAAGGCCAGCTACATGCTGCAGCAATGAAGATGACGCTGTATTCACATTAACACCCACTTGGTTTACCGCTGTCTCAACAACAAAAGAGAGTGATTCTGACAGTTTTTTCTGGGATACGTCATGCTGATATTGACCAACCCCCACGGACTTGGGATCAATCTTAACCAATTCTGCAAGAGGATCCTGGAGTCGGCGGGCGATGGATACGGCACTTCTTTCCTCTACCTGAAGATCAGGAAACTCTTCTCTGGCAAGATCTGAGGCAGAGTATACGCTCGCCCCTGCTTCATTGACAATTAGGTAGAATATTTCCTCTTTCATGTCCTTTAAAATGTCAGCGATGAACTGCTCGGTTTCCCTTGAGGCGGTTCCATTGCCGATGGCAACCATTTCTACTTTAAAGGTGTTTAGAATATGCACTACTTTCTCTCGTGCTTGTTTCGTTTTGGAAACAGGCGGATGCGGATATATGACACCGATATCAAGTACTTTTCCTGTCTCATTTACCACAGCCAGCTTGCAGCCAGTTCTGTAGGCAGGGTCTACACCAAGTACCATCTTGCCTTTTAATGGGGGCTGAAGCAGCAATTTTCTGAGATTTTCAGAAAAAATCATGATTGCCTGTTCTTCTGCTTTTTCAGTTAGTTCATTGCGGATTTCACGTTCAATCGAAGGCATAATCAGACGCTTGTATCCATCTTCAATAGCTTCCTTTACAATTGGCCCTGCAGAGGAGCGTTCATCCTTCACCCACTTTTTATATAAGTATTTTAAAATCAATTCGGTATTTGGCTTAATGTTAATCCTTAAAACTTCTTCTTTTTCACCGCGGTTTAATGCAAGTGTGCGGTGTGGAACAATCTTGCTCACTGGTTCCTCATACTCGTAATACATTTCATAAACGCCTTTTTCATCAATCTCTTTATTCTTCACAGAAGACTCAATGGTTCCCTTTTTGACTGTTTCCATACGGATCCATTTTCTGCTTTCTGCTTCATCTGATACCCATTCTGCGATAATATCTTTGGCTCCGGCAATTGCCTCTTCGGCTGTAGTTACTTCCTTTTCATCAGATAAAAATTCTTTTGCCTTTGCAGCCAGGGTTTCATTAAGGGGAAAAGTGAGAAGCCATTCAGCAAACGGTTCAAGCCCTTTTTCCTTTGCTGCAGTTGCTTTTGTGCGGCGCTTTTGCTTATACGGCCGGTATAAGTCTTCTACCTCCTGCAGCTTCACCGCTTTTTCAATTTTGGATTTTAGCCCTTCTGTCAACTTGCCCTGTTCTTCAACTAGGCGGACTACCTCTTCTTTACGCTGATTGAGATTTTGTATGTATTGCCAGCGCTCCATAATATCCCGGATTTGCACTTCATCCAGTGCGCCTGTCTGTTCCTTTCTGTATCGGGCAATGAACGGGACTGTGTTCCCTTCTTCCAGTAAGCTGATTGTGTTTTTTACTTGTTTAATGGCTATTGATAATTCCCCAGCGATTAGGTTTAGTACTTGATTTTGTCTATCCAAAGTTTTTTCCAAGATCATTCCTCCATCATAGAGTCTCACTTTTCATTTTATCAAAAAGAAAAACAAAAAGCTTACCCTGTTCTAGAGTAAGCTTCCAAGTATGAAAGTAGCATCATCTGAGGTAGATGGATACTGCTTTTTTATATCTTCCGAGATAAGATCAATAGGGAGAAATGCTTTCAGCAAAGATTTAACCCCTTGAATATTTAAGCCATCTGAATATATCAAAAACTTAGATTCCGCTTCATACGTAAACCGCTGGGTATGAAACACCTGCGGCCTTCCTGACAGATATCCAGTTACAGGCAGGGGATAAGTGAGTTTTCCAGTAGATGAATAAAGGAAAAACCGAATATTCCCTACACAGCTGTATACAAATTCCCTGGAGGCAAAATGAACTTTAAACAGCGCAACTGCTGCTCCTCTTTTTTGTAAAAGAACATCGTTGCAAAGCTTCATGAGTGTATCTACATCCTTCTCATGATGCTGCTCTACGACAGTAACAACAGCAGAAGAAGCTTCATACGCGAATTCCCCGCTTCCAAGGCCATCTGCCAGCACACATACAAAGTATTCATCAGTTGCGGTGAAGTAATATCCATCACCGCAAAAAGCTTTACCATCTTTAGCTGTCTGGTGAGCAATCACTTCGATGTTATCTCCAACCAATTTGGTCATGAAAGGCACTCCGAGTTATTTGTTTCAGAGTGGATCGCTTCCTGAAGCTTTTTGATTGCACGGCGCTGAAGCCTCGAGACATGCATCTGGGAAATCCCCAGTTTATCTCCAGCTTCTTTTTGGCTCATATTCTCAAGATATGTGTATTGTATAATTAATTTCTCTCTCTCAGACAGGACATGCAGGACTTTTTCAAGAACAAGCATTTGGTTTACTTTTTCATAGCCCTCGTCTACATTTCCGACGATATCCAGCAATGTAACTGTTCCGCCATCAGAATCGGCCTCGATTGAATGGTCAACAGAAAGCGCCTGATAGCTTTTTCCCATTTCCATTGCTTCGAGCACTTCTTCTTCTGATACACCCAGCACATCGGCTATTTCGTCCACTCTTGGAGACCTATGAAGTTCTGTTGTGAGCTCTTCAACGGTCGCTTTAATTTTTGGGCCCAATTCCTTTATGCGGCGCGGAACATGAACGCTCCAAGTTTTATCCCTTAAAAAGCGCTTAATTTCGCCGATAACCGTAGGAACAGCAAAAGCCTCAAACGTTTTGCCGAAAGACTCATCATAGCGGCGGATAGCCCCTAATAAGCCTATAATGCCTACCTGGACAATATCCTCATGATAAGATCTTCCTTTTGAGTACTTACGGGCAATGGCTTCGACTAAATTCTGATATTGAAGGACCAGGGCGTTTTGAGCTTCTTCATCCTGGTGAAGCTGGTAGGCTTTAATTAAAGCATTTGTTTCTTCTTTGGATTTTTGATTAGGTTGAGATTGTTTTTGCATCCCTCTCCACCTGCTCTCCCTCTAGGTATTTGGTCATAAAGACCGTAACACCCTCTTTATGATGAATTCTTACTTCATCCATCAATGTTTCAATTAGGTATAGACCCAAGCCTCCTTCACGCAGGAATTCCACAGAATCAGTCTGGTCGTATGGCCCAATGCCTTGTCTTGCAGATTGGAAGTCAAAACTTTTTCCGCTGTCTGCGACCATTACCTCTAGACGGTCAGTGTATAAACCGAACCCGATGACTACTTCTCCTTGCTCATTCTGTTTGTATGCGTGTTGGACTGCATTGGTGCAAGCTTCACTTGTAGCGATTTTAAGATCTTCAATTTCTTCATATGCAAATCCCATTCTGCTGGCAATCCCTGATAGCGTCAGGCGGATTACCCCGACAAATTCCGGCTTAGCCGGAATTTTCACCTCTATATAATCAAATGGCTCGTTCATTGTACTCCACCTTCAATCCCGCTGTTAATATCAATAATATCGGCTAGGCCTGTAATTTCGAAAAGTCTCTTTAAACGGTCCGACAAGCCAACAATCTGAAATTTGCCGTTATTGGCGCGGACATTTTTAAATACACCAACAAATACACCTAAGCCGGTACTATCCATATAAGAGACTTCAGATAGGTTGACCACCATTTCTACGCCCTCTTTTTCTGTTAAAGGAAACAGCTCTTCACGGAGTTTAGGAGCTGTATACGCATCAATTTCTCCGCTTACCATTGCTTCAATCAGCATATCATTTTCTTTTACATCTATTGTAATATTCATAACTGACCCACCTCTTTACATGTCAACTGCTTTTTAATAGTTACCCGCTTTTAAAACCCATTAAACATTTCTTTTTAAAATAATTAAGGTAAAATCGTCCCGCAATTGAAAATGCTGAAGTTTTTCAAGTTCTTTATATACGTTATTAACAATTTCCTGTGCACTTAAATGAATGTATTTCTTGATTAATTCCAGCAATGATTCCTTTTCTATAAACCCTTCTTCTGTACGGCATTCAGTAACCCCATCTGACATTAATATAATCATATCTCCGGGATTTACTCCTTTTTCATACTGGCGGTATTTAGTTTTTTTATCAATGCCGAGAAGGAGGCCTTTCGCTGTCAGTTCGGTAAATTCACCCGTCTCAGCAGCAAAGAATAGTCCAGGTTCGTGTCCGGCAGAACCGTAAGAGAACATATGGCTGTTCGTATCATATATTCCATAAAACATAGTAATGAACATTGTTAAATCTACGTTCTGTTCTACGACCCGATTCAGATTTTCCAGAACCGTTTTAGGGTCATTACGGTTTTCAGGCAAACTGTCCATGGCATATTTAATCATGGACATACACAAGGCCGCCGGCAGCCCTTTACCGATTACATCAGCAATGGCTATGCTGATTGTGCTGTTTTCATCCTGAACAAAATGGAAATAATCACCGTTCATATGCTTGGCAGGAACACTTATGGCGCCAATATCCAAACCTTCAACAGAAGGAACCTGTGTTCCCAGCAAGGTCTGCTGGACGTTCGCAGCTATTTCCATTTCTGTCCTGAGTTCCTGCTGAATATGCTTTAAGTTCTGGTGTTCCCGATAGGCAAAACCATAGCCTATCATGACTTCCAGAAGGATATCAAAAGAATGGTGAACATACTCAGGCAAGTCAGGATAAAGTTCGCCCATCAGACTTTTATGAACGCTGATAATCTCTTCAGGAGAGATTTTGTGCTCGATCGACTTCCTGCTGAACTTTTGGCCCTGATACAAAGCCTGTTCAGATTGTTCCTTAATATAATTCTCAAGAATATCCCGATACTTTGATTCCATCATTTCTCGGAAATCCATACCGCTTCCCCCTAACGAAGCCACTTAGTTGCTTTTATATCTGTTCCGGTTCCAGGATTGGAGTCAATTAAGAACTCATCCATTAACCGCTTCACACCCGGCAGGCCGGCTCCTAATCCCCCTGATGTAGAGAATCCATCTTCCATTACTTGGCGTAAATCATTGATTCCAGGGCCGCTGTCTACCGCAACTATACGCAATCCCGCTTTTCCGCCGTCGTATATTTTTTCAATACAGATTTGCCCTTGTCCGGCGTATAAGTATATATTCCGGGCAAGTTCACTAATGGCTGTAGTGATTCTAGCCTGGTCAACTGTACCAAAACCAAGCTCTTTAGCAACATTCCGCCCAAGCTGGCGGGCTGCAACGATGTCCCATTCGTTTATGATTTTAACGCAGGATTGGTTTTCCATACAGTTACTCCCCCAATTCCTGTTGTAATTTCTCCAAACCTTTTTCTAGATCTAATGCAGTAAGGACATCATCTAACCCAATACCTAACTCAATAAGCGTAATTGCTACGGCAGGCTGTATCCCGGTTATGACTACTTTTGCACCCATCAGTTTGGACATATTTATTACGTCGCCGAGAACTTTAGCGATGAATGAATCAATAAAGTCAATGGATGTTAAATCAATCACGACTCCATTTGCGCTGGTCTCATGGATTTTATGGAGCAGATCCTCCTGAAACTGCAAAGCAGTCTGGTCATCCAATTCCCACTGGATGGAGACTAATAGGCAATCGTTCAGCTTTAAAATTGGGATTCTCACTCTCATTCCGCTCCCTCCACACTCACAATTTTGCGGCTGGTTAACTCAAGCGCCGCTTCTACACCCTTTTTCAAGGTATTCTTTGTAGTAAACTGATTTAAATCAATTCCCAAGTTTACAATGGTTTGGGCAATTTCCGGACGGATGCCTACAAGCATGCATTTCGCTCCGACAAGCCTTACAGCATCTGCTGCCTGTATGATATGATGGGCTACCATCGTATCAACAACCGGCACACCTGTTATATCAATAAGCACCACTTCTGAACGGTGTTTTACTACTCCATTCAAAAGGTTCTCCATAATCTGTTTCGCCCGCTCTGTATCAATTGTTCCGACAAGAGGCATGACTGTAATTCCTTCGAATACTGGAATCAGCGGCGCAGATAGTTCCTGAAGCGCAATTTTTTGGAGAGATACAGTTCTTTCCCAAGTGGTTGAATACATATTTACCACTTCATTGACCATGGGAGTCATCCAGCTGTCAAACTCGTAAATGACTTTCATCTGGTTTTCCTGGGTAACAACCCCGGCTTCCTGCATGTCCTCAAATACAATCTTTCCGAATGTTTGGAGCCCTTTTGTCACAAAACTGAGAGGCCAGCCCAAACGTACGATTTTCTCAGAGAAGTCACTCAATTTTGAAGTGAATTCCTCATTTGAACTTTTTATATTAGAGATAATCAGGTCAATGAATTCCCGGCTTGTTCCGATAAATACCTGATCAGATACTACCTTCGTAACCCTTTCATCCGCATTTTCCTTTGTGGCCTCAAGCCACTCATTGAATATGGAATCTTTGTTGTTTTGTATATAATTTAATATTGTGGAATTCATTTGTTCCTCCCTATCTTAGCATATATCTATTATTAGCCTTCCAATTCTCCTTTATTGTAAAGAAGATAAAAAATCTTCCTGTCCCGTATATATCAATTAAATGATAACAGTGAATGCCAGTCAAATGATACCTATATGATGCGTAATGAATAAACTCCCATCGTTGGTTAATTCGACAATTTTTAATTAAATCCCTTTTTTCACTTCACATCTCAGCTGATTACCATCGAACATTGAAGTGTATTCTCATATGAAACGGGTATATTTACAATACCAGATAATTTTATATATTAAATGACTCTCTTTTTTACCCTCTTTATAAGGAACTAAACCTCTTTCCTGATAAAATAAAAAAACGCCCTTCAAAAGAGCGTTTGTTAAAATTCGATGAGGCCTAAGCTGATTTGCACGGCTTCATCCACTTTTTCCATCATTTCGTCATCGAGATGGGTTATTTTATCGGTTAAGCGTTGTTTATCAATTGTACGAATCTGTTCTAATAAGATGACCGAATCCCTTTCAAAACCATAACGCTTCGCATCAATTTCAACGTGAGTAGGCAGCTTCGCTTTTTGAATCTGAGCTGTGATTGCTGCAACAATTACTGTGGGACTAAACCGATTCCCGATGTCGTTTTGGATGACAAGCACTGGACGGACGCCGCCTTGTTCTGAACCAACAACTGGGGATAGGTCTGCAAAATAAACGTCACCACGTTTGACAATCAAAGGATTATCCTCCGCTTACTAGACGTTCAACTGTGTGTTCTGCCTCATATTCCGCTTGAAATGCTTCAGATGCAATCGTCAAATTTATTTTCGCCATCTCCATGTAGCCTCGTCTCATGGACTCGCGAATTTGTCTCTTTCTGCGTTCGCGCAAATACATTTTGGTTGCCTGATAAATGAATTCGCTCCGGTTAACGTTTTCCTGTTTTGCAAATCCGTCTAACTCGGTTAAAAGATGCTGCGGTAATTTCACCCTTATCTCTGTTGTTGTGCTGGAATCAGACACAAACATACACCTCCACCATCACTACACACCATTTTTATATCTACCATTTTCAATATTACCATTAATAAAGCCCAATGCAAAGGGGATTCTTTAATTCTTCTGTATTATCGTCCAAAAAAATAGTATTTTATGCATGATTCCAGAAAAGCGGAAGCGCCTTGCTCACGATTGAACGCAGACTAAAAACGCAACGTCCTGTGGCAACGTCTGCATGACCCGCATCCTCCCAAATGCTCTCCTTTTGATCGTGCGATGTTTATGCTGACGAAGCCTTACATGTTTATCTTATCAGTATGCCTCATCGCTTATTCCATTTCTTTTTCCGGACGATAGCTCAACTGGGCAGCAAATAAAATTTACGCGTTATAGCAGATAATTAATTCCCCCGATAATTTTACCATCTCTTTTATATATGCGCGGAACCCGGGAAGATACCATGCAGGTTACTTCATAGTTGATGGTTTCAAGTTTTCCGGCGATTTCGTCAACCGGAATCTTTTCTTTCCCCTGCTCACCGATCAGGGTTACTTTTGTACCAACAGGCATTTCATGCGGAAGCTTAATCATGCATTGATCCATGCAAACTCTTCCAACAATTGGAACTCTCAATCCTTCAGCAATAACCTCCTGTCCCTGCAGCTTTCGGATCCAGCCATCTGCATAGCCAATCGGCAATGTCGCAATCCATTCATCTTCCTGTGCCTCATAAGTTGCACCATAGCTGACTTTCTCGCCTTTATGAAGCTTTTTCACATGCACAATAGAGGTATGGAGAGAAAAAGCTTCTTTCAGCTGGAAAGGAAGTTCAGGCTTAATTTCCATGGAAGGAGCCAGCCCGTACATACTGATCCCCATTCTGACAGCATTGAAGTGGGCTTTGGGGAATCTAAGGCCGGCCGCGCTGTTGCTGGTATGGATGCACTTCGGCAAAATCTCCAGCCAGCCGGTCATTTCCTCAAATCTGCTCAGCTGGTTTTCAAAATAAGCATTCTCCAATGAATCCGCTGTTGCGAAATGTGTAAACACTCCTTCAAGCAGAAAGCGCTTGTCCTTTTTAATAACGCTCTCAATTCCCTTAAGCTCATCAAAGCTTCGAATACCCAGGCGGCCCATTCCTGTATCAAACTTTATATGAATATTTAAGACTTCTCCCTCTTCCACATATTCTTTTGCTTGAGTGAGCCACTCCTTTTGAAAAACGGTCAGAGAAATATTCTTTGCCGCTGCTTCGCCTGCATGCTCCGGGCGGCTCGCTCCCATTACTAAAATCGGAGCTGCAATCTTTTTATTTCTCAAAGCCATCGCCTCATCCAGTGTGGCAACAGCCAGAGAGGATGCGCCCGCTTCCAGAGCAACTTCGGCCACCGCAGCATCTCCATGCCCGTACCCATTTGCCTTCACAACCGCAATGAGGTTTGTTCCTTCTTCTGCATGTTTTTTCATTGACTCTACATTATATGAAATATGATCCAGATTTATCTCTGCCCAAGTGTCCCTGTACATTTTTGTTTGTTCATACATCGATGTCTTCACGTCCTTTAGCCGTTGCTTCTCTACATGTCGATTATTAAACTCGGGCAGAGGGTTTGTCAAATGGTTATTTTTTATCAAAAAGCTTTGAAAGCTGATTTCCGATGCAGGCCAATCATCTCCATCAAAAAAACAGGCCCCCTATGAGACCTGCTTTTTGCCGGTGATTTATTTCACCATTTCCCCCTGTACAGAGCGGGCAATTTCGGACATTTCTTCAGGTGATAAATCGTTGGATGCAATCATATAATCCACACCCAGGTAGGTCCAGGAAATGGTGTTGTCAGAAAGTGCACCAATGGTAAAGCCAAGGTCAACAGGCTCGCCTTTAACTGAAGTAACGACGGATGATGTCGGCATGACAGCGGCCTTTTCCTGCACAAGAGTGAAGGATTTTTCTCCATCGTATGTCAATACAACACGTTTGCCATCTTCTGTTTGCACTTCCTGCTCATCAACCAGCTTTACATCTGCCATTTCCATCTGCGGATATTTAACCGCGAATTCCTGATCCTCCACCTCTGCCATCACCGGCACTTCGAGCTGGGCGCCTGTCATGTTCTTCTGCATGTCAAAATCTTTCTTATCGAAGCTTGCATTAAACTTTACATTTGAAAAATCTACTGTTACAAGTGCATTTTTATCAGGATCCATAACCTTTACACTGACTGGGGATAAATCTGACTTCTTGAGCTTGATTTCCTGGATAGGGAGCATCTGGTTATTTTGATAGCGTGTTTTTGTTTCAAACACATAATGATCTTTTGTAGCGGAGAACTTAGCTTCTTTATCCTCCATAATATCCTTGACTAATGATTCATATAAATAAGCCTGGCTGCTGTTTTGCGGCCAATCGCTCTGGAAACGGAAGCTCTTGTTCAGCGCAGGAGTAAGGACAAATACACCGTCATCGTTACGCAGAATCATTTGACTTTGTTCCTTTTGGGCGTTTTTCAGATTCACCCGGTAAAAGTCAGGCTCCTTATGCCATACTTCAATTTCGTAAGTTTGCGGGTCAGTCCCCATCTGCAGAGTCATCTTGGCCTCTGCCTTGTATCCTTTAATGTCTTCAAGCTTATTGTTAAGATCCTTTACGACATCTTCCTGTGACTTAGTTCCACAGGCAGACAATGCAAGAACTACCAAAAGCCCGGCAAGCAGCATGAACCACTTTTTCTTCATTCCTTCAGCCCCTTTGTCTCATTTCAGTGAGATCGGCCCAAACTTCCGGCCTGTCTCTCCTATCGCATTATGAATATATGAGACAACCTTAGGGAATATGCTAGGAGGAATGACAAGCATTTGAAATTCTTCAGCTTGCCAAATATCAAGTTTTTTCTATAACCACCTGAGCCACCGCATATTCTCTGCTATGGGAAATCGACAAGTGTATCCCATCTTTAAATGGCTTCGAAATATAAGGCTTTCCCTTTTCATCCTTTTCAATTTCAATATCCTGAAAGGAAAGTTCTTCCCCAATTCCAGTACCCCATGCCTTTGAAAAAGCTTCTTTTGCTGCGAACCTCCCGGCAAGATATTCAGCCCGTCTCTTTTCCGGCAAGCAGCGATAGCCTGCCTGCTCTTTTGGTGTCAAAATCCGTTCAGGAAACCGCTCCTGCCTGGCGATAATTTTTCGTATACGCTCCAGATCTGCAATATCAATCCCAATACCGGAAATCATCTCTCATCTTCCTTCTATTTATATTATTCGCTGCATAAAGAATACAGTAGAAGCAGTATTATGTACACATTATAAGATGAATAAGTGTTTTGGCATGCTGAAAAACCGCTTTTCAGGCTATGATGTAGATACACGGTCCAACAATTCAAGCACGGAGGAGAGCCATGTTTACAAGAACGGAAAGTTTTAAGGAATTTATCCGCTACTATCCTGTTGTTTCTGCTATCATTTGTATCCATATTATCATCTATCTATTAACAGTCATTCCCCTATTTCCAAATACACTTATTTTCGAAAAGCTTGCAGGTGTCAATTTATATATTGTTCAAGGTGAATACTGGCGGCTTCTGAGCCCAATCATACTGCACAGCGGTTTCCCCCATGTTTTGTTTAACAGCTTTTCTCTCGTTCTCTTTGGCCCTGTCCTGGAACGGCTGCTCGGAAAAACCAGATTCATCCTGCTTTACATCACAGCTGGGGCAGCAGCGAATATTGCAACACTGCTTCTTGAACCATTGACATATATTCATGTGGGTGCCAGTGGTGCGATTTTTGGCCTTTTCGGATACTTTGCGGCAATCATCGTATTCCGAAAAGAACTTTTATCCAGGGAAAACTCACAAATCATTCTGACCATTACGATAATCGGCGTAGTTATGACCTTTCTGCAGCCAAACATCAATATTACAGCCCATTTATTCGGCCTCCTTGCAGGTTTTCTGATTGGTGCGGCATCACTGGCCAAAGGCCGTACATCTTCTCCATCCAGCACAATACAGCCCGGACGACTTTCTGGCATCAGACCTACATTAAAAGGGGTCCCAGCCTCAAAGCTTGTTCTCTGGGGAATCATTATCATTTTGGCTGTACTGGGGTTTTTAGCCAGATAATTCAAAAAAAAGCGCTCATGGGCGCTTTTCCTTTTTCAAATAACTTCTGTTTAATCCAGTATAAGAGTACCACTTATAAATAGCATAAACTTCTTTCCGGTCAAGATCAGGGACCGTTCCTCCTGTCCCCCCAATCCCTGACATGGCCACAGCTTCTATGGTAGCCAGACTGCGCTTTTTCTGAAAATAACTTTCACTAATGGTGAGGGACTGTATTCTATTTCTTTTCATAAAGACCGTAGTCCTGACAATCCCGCGATATCTGAGAGCAAGCTGCTGAGGGCTGATATCCCAGCCTGCATCCCTGTATTTGAGATACGACCACCCCAATGAAAGGATCAGCAGCACTAAAGAAAAGTATCCCCATGGCCTGAAAAAGAGAAGCGGAACAGCCACAAAAGGCAGCACCCACATAAACCCTCTCCATAAATAGCGGTTAAGCGCCCTTTTCGGAGCTTTAAAGAATCCGGGCTGCAGTTCATAGTGCAACAAGTGGGGCTTTAACAGCCCGGCAATCCGTGTTTTTTTTACAACCGGCAGGATCATTAGGCGGGCGCTTTCATTATCCTCAATAGAGCCTCCTGCACTTTCAATATAGACAGTCGCCAGGCCAAGCGGCTGCCTAAGCAGATTTTCCCTGAACTGGATAGCCTGAATGCGATTCAGCGGAATCGTCATCTGCCTTTTCTCAAGCAGGCCTCTTGTGACAATTAATTCCTTCTCTGTCTTTATTAATGTAAAATCAGCATATTTCAGCATACTGCCTATAAGGGCTATCAGCCATGCAATAAAAAAGACGATGAAGACCAGGATACTTACAAATATAATTCCGTTGGCAATAAATCCTTCAAGCCCGGCAAACACCTTTTCATAGGGAATGATTTCTTCAAATTGAAAAACAAAAGCAAATACAGCCGAAATAACGACACCAGCCCCGCCTGAAGTTGATGCCAGAAGGAGCAGCTCGCCAGGAGAAATTTTATAAATCACTTCCCGGTTCTGCAATGCTGCTTCCATTTCGGAAGGATTCTTTTTAGCGGCTGAAAATGCCTGCTGAATTAACTCTGCCTCTTTTTTAGAAATAGCCGTCAATACCGCTTCTGCCTCACCAGCACCGCTTGATCCGGCTGTCTCCACTTTCATCTTTACAAGGCCAAATGGCCTTTGCAGCAAACCTTCCGATAAGTCAAGACTTTGAATTCTTTCAAGCGGAATATATCTCTTCTTCCTGATCAGAACACCATACTCGATTCGAAGCTCGCCTTCCTCCAGTCTATAGGTATATCTCCACCAGGTAAGGACCCCAATCAAAAAAACCGCGATTATGACCCCTAAAGACAGGACAAGCTGAACAATTTCCCCATTTCCTCCTCTGCTTCCAAAGACGACAAAAACAAGAAAAGGCACCAGCATTTCCTTAAGGTGTTTCAGGAAGTTGGCCACCGCTGATATTGGGTGCAGCCGTTTAGGATTAAACATCATCATCTGCAGCCCTTGCCAGCATGGAAATGCAAAAACGCAATTCCTCTGCTTCATCCACATCCAATGCCGGTATTTCATGAACTGTCGCAGCTGTCGAGATGGTGACAGTTGCAAGACGATATTTACGCAATATCGGCCCTTGCTTGGTATCCACATGCTGCACCCGAATCATGGGAACAAGGGTCCTTTTAATCACAAATATCCCATGTTTAAGCTCTATTTCATTTTCCCGGACCTCATACCTCCATCTTTTCCACCTTAAAGAGGGGAAAGTCATAATGACCAGGTAGGCATAAGCGGAATAAAACATTAAGGAAGCTCCAATAACCCAAATAGGCCAATTAAACAGGAAAGCAGCAGCAATAGCGCCCCCTGATAACACAAAAGGAAAAACAGAGTGGATTGTGCCGGAGATTCTCCATGCAAGCAGCCCCCTTGCCGGTATCCTTTTATGCGGCTCTGTAATCATGCAGTACCCCCCGCAATTCCATAAAATTAATAGTATTCAAAAAGCCCAGAGTCAGTTCCTCGCTCAAAACCTCTTCAGTATATGGCGTTTTGAATCAGCTCTTTCACTTCTATAAGTATACATGACAGAAAAAAGAAGTGTCTCCCTTTTATGAAAAAAGTGGGGGGTGCTTCTTAGATTTCAAAGCTGGAAGAATCAATAAAAGTCAAATTGGGGTTCATTCTCAAATCTTCAGCAAGTTTAAATAATGCGCTGTCCTTCATTTTCGCTTCGATCATACAATGGATCTCAGGCACTGACCCCTTAATGTTCTGAAGAAACTCCATGAACATATCAGCATTAATATAATCGGCATGCGCTCTGAAATCTTTGTCTGATCTTGGACTGGAAATATGCATTTTCACAGGCAGTTCTGAATGGTCCCATGTCGCTGCGACCCTTTCCCATTGCCCCGTCCAGTTATCATTCTCAAAGTTGGCAAGGTGATGGTGGTAATCAAACACAAGCGGAATCCCAAGTTTTTCACAAAGGTAGAGTGTATCACCAAGTGTAAAGGTGGTATCGTCATTCTCGAGGATCATCATTTGCTGGATTCCTGAAGGTGTAAAGCCCCAATTATGGATAAATTGTTCGAGAGCCTTCTCTTTATCATCATATCCTCCGCCCACATGCAGAACACAGCGATGAGCAGGATTCAGCCTCATGCCTTTCAGCAGGGCTTCATGCATTGCCAGCGTTTTAATGGAAATATTCAATGTATCAACTTTCGGTGTATTAAGGAGCACAAAATGGTCCGGATGAAAATCCACCCGCATGGGATGTTCATCCAGAAAGTCCCCGATTTTGGATAGAGCTTCTTTAAGAGGGCGCATATACTTCCAATAAGAGAGTTCCTCATGATTGGCTAGAGGAATCAGCCGGGAACTAAAGCGGAAAAAGTGGATATCATGGGCTGCATTGTGCTTGAGAAGTCTCAGGCAGTTTTCAAGATTTGATACGGCGATCCGCTCCAGTCTTGCTATAGCTGCCTCGCGGTCTTTAATGGCCGAGAATTGCTTGAACGTCATCGTTTGCGATGGTGACGCGTTTTTCAGATTCATACTCATCGCTACATACCCAAGGCGTACAATCGTCATGTCGGTTCCTCCCGTACAGCATTTCCCTTAGTATGTACGGCTGCCGCTGAGAAATTGCAGCTCTTAATATTGAGGCCAAATAAAAAGAGAGCAGAATCTCTGCTCTCCAAATTTATTAACGATAGCTGCTGCTATTCGAACGATTATTGTGGCTTTGACGTTTTCCAGTGTGGCCTTGACGGGATTTGTATGCTCCCTTCTGGCCTCCTTGTCTACCTTTTCCGTTATAGCCTCCACGGCTGCGGTCATTCGGCTTTCTGTCACGCTTAGATGGAAGCGGCTTTTCCTCTGTTAATTTAACCGGAGTTGTATCCGGTTCTTTTGTCAGCATTTTCAGCACTGCCTGGACCACTGTTGAAGCGTCCTTTTGTGCCAGAAGCTCATCTGCTGCTTCTTTATAGCTGTCAAGATTGTTTTCCTCAATGGTTTGCATGATTTTTTCCATGACTGCTTTTTGCTGGCCTTCAAGCGCCTCATCCAGTGTTGGAGCATCCATGCGTTCCATTTTTCTCTTGGTTGTACGTTCTACGACATGCAGATACGATTTTTCGCGCGGATTGATGAATGTCATCGCAACGCCCGTTTTTCCAGCACGTCCTGTACGGCCGATGCGGTGAACATAGCTTTCAGGATCCTGCGGAATATCGAAATTGTACACATGTGTGACGCCGGAAATATCCAATCCGCGCGCAGCAACATCTGTTGCAACCAGGACGTCAATGCTTCCCTCTTTGAACTTGCGAAGAACAGAAATCCTCTTAGCCTGGCTTAAGTCACCGTGGATTCCTTCAGCCATGTATCCGCGAAGGTTCAAGGCTTCAGCCAGTTCATCGACACGGCGCTTTGTACGTCCGAACACAATTGCCAATTCAGGTGATTGTATATCGAGAAGTCTTGTCAGCACATCAAATTTATTCTTTTCATGCACTTCAATATAGTATTGTTCAATCGATGACACAGTCATTTCCTTTGCTTTTACACGGACAATTTGAGGGTCTTTCATGAAGCGTTCTGCCATTCTGCGGATTGGAGCAGGCATTGTAGCAGAGAAAAGCAGCGTCTGGCGTTCTTCAGGAATTTGTGCAAGGATCGCTTCAATATCGTCAATGAATCCCATGTTAAGCATTTCATCCGCTTCGTCAAGAATAGCAGTATGGACATGGTCAAGACGCAATGTTTTGCGGTTTATGTGGTCCAAAATACGTCCTGGCGTTCCAACGATGATATGAGGCTTGTTCTTCAAAGCGCGGATTTGGCGATTAATATCCTGGCCGCCATAAATAGATAGGACTTTCGTTCTTTTGCCGTAGCCGATTTTATACAGTTCTTCCGATACTTGAATTGCCAGCTCACGAGTTGGAGCAATCACAATTCCCTGAATGAAATCCTTTGTGTTATCGATTTTATCAATCATCGGGATTCCGAATGCAGCAGTTTTTCCTGTTCCTGTCTGCGCCTGCCCGATCAGGTCTTTATTCTCTAAACTCAACGGAATGGTCTGGGTCTGAATAGGAGTCGCTTCTTCAAATCCCATTCGCTTCAGTGATTTCATTGTTTCCGGGCTGATGCCCAAGTCTTGAAACTTTGTCAATGTATTCATTCTCCTTCTAATCATAGAAAAATTTTGTCCCTGCAAACCTGCAGGCAGGAATTCTCCTGAAAATTGGCCTATGAGTCACTCTTCCGGACGATTATAAGAAAAGTTAGGGCACCCCGTAAGGAGCCTTTTAACCGGCAGTACCCGGTATCTAGATGCTGTAACTTCTTATTTTTATAAAAAGTGCGGTTATGTTTCGTTAAGAAGAGTCCCACTCACTATGAAACCCGCTTGAGGAAAGGATGAGGGTAAATTCTATCCAAATTGTTCACGGACAATCAGGTCTCTAAAGATGAGTTCTAACATCGAGAAAGCACTCATCTATTTTGGCCATACTGAAGTATGACATTCTCAGCAATACCTCTGTATTTAATGAAAAAAGACATTCTCCTGCTGGAGCATGTCCGGGTTCTCAAAAGAAGTTCCTGTTGGCACTTTGGTGTTTATATTACCATTTTCAAGTAAGCATTGCAAACTTGAAGGCTGGCTGAAAACCTTATCATTCCGGCTTTTTTTGAAGAAAACCAAGGATCTCCCGAAAGAGGCGTTCCCCTTCCCCGCAATGGCAGATAAGATGTTTCGAGTCCTTTATAAAAATTAATTTTTTGGCAGATGAACTTATATTATTGTATAAATATCTGGCACTTCGCGGAGGCACAACTCCATCACTTTCCCCTTGCGCAATCAATGTCGGAACAGTGATCTGGTTTAAGATAGGTTTGATAGAGGCCACAAGCCTGCGGAATTGAAGAGTTGCCGTAATCGGTGTCGCACTTATTTTCCGCTTATACCTGACGAACATCTCATTGTCGGCCAGGTTTCCCTTGAAGGCATCCCTTGCCATCTCTTTAATATCGAAGAAAAGCTGTTTTGGATTTACGTAATAAGCAGCTGCACTAAGCAGAACCAGCTTGTCTACAGGATAATGTACTGTTAAGTAGCTGGCGATCAGGCCGCCCATCGAAAAGCCGACTACATACACCTTCTCACAGCGGCTTATCAGTCTTTTCAGCTCTTCCTCTGCATGCTCAATCCATTTGTTATAGGCAATCCCTTTCAGCTTCAGTTCATCGCCATGACCCGGCAATGTCGGCACGGAAATCTCCCAGTCTGTATGTTTTTTCAAATACTCTGCCAAAGGTTCTACTTCAAATGGAGCTCCTGTAAAACCATGTATGCACATGCAGCCAATCATCCTCGAGTCACCGCCATTTTTGATAATTTAATTCAATTCTATTTTACACTTTTTCCTTTTTGCCATACTAATCAAACCTGTTAGAAGATAAAAAATTATAACGAAGGAACTATATAAAAATAATTTAAACCCCTGTTCCACGTGGAACAGGGGTTTTTTTCCTATAATAACAGATATATGAATTTTATCCTTGGTAAAATTCATTCTCTGACTAAATAAGTTAATGAGTGCTGAAGAGCACAGGGTGTCTTCATGCTGTTTCAGCTGCAATAGTATTCTGTTAAAGACATATTGTTATTCTTTTCTTAGCAATTATTGAAGGGCTGAGACGACTTCTTCCAGCTTCATTCCCCTGGATGCCTTAACCAGTACAATCGTTTCCTGATCCACATGTTTCTTCAGCTCTTCGATCAGCGGCTGTTTGTCAATAAAGGCGGCTACCTGTTCATCAGGCAGGACCTCCTTCGCTCCCTTGGCGATAAATTCGCCAAGCTTGCCGAATGTAAATACATAATCAACCTTTTCAGGATCCACAGATTTTCCTATGGAGTAATGGAAATCTTCCTCTTGCGGACCAAGCTCCAGCATATCGCCCAGAACAAGAATTTTCTTTTTATATCCTGGCAGGTTGGCGATCAGTTCAATCGCTGCATTCATAGATGTTGGACTCGCATTATAAGCATCATTGATGATTTTTTCTCCACTTTGACCCTCGAGAAGTTCCATCCTCATGTTCGTCAGTTTTAGGCTCGCGAAGCCTGCGTTCATCTTTTCGTACGGAACACCGAAATGGGATGCTGCAATCATGGCTGCCAGGGCATTGAGAACATTATGGGTGCCTAAAACAGGCAAATAAAACTTCTCGCTGGACACATTGATTCCAAACGTGCTGCCGCTGTCATTCTGCTTGATATCCATCGGATACACATCATTTTCCCCGGTTCTTCCAAAGGTTCTTAAAGCTGCCGAACCAATGTAGGATTTCAGCTTTTCATCCAGGAGTGGCTCGTCGCCGTAATAAATAACCAGGCCATTTTCCTGAAGCCCATTTACGATCTCAAGCTTAGCTTCTGCAATCCCTTCTCTGGAACCTAAATCCTGCAGGTGGGATTCCCCTATATTCGTAATAATCACTGCGTCAGGGCGTGCAAGCTTCGTAAGGAAATCGATTTCTCCCCTGCCGCTCATCCCCATTTCCAGCACCGCGATTTCCGTATCTTCCTCAAGAGCCAGAATGGTTAAGGGCAAACCGATATGGTTGTTATAGTTACCTTCCGTTTTTTGAACTTTATATTGCAGGGAAAGAAGGTTTGCGGTCATATCCTTGGTTGTTGTTTTGCCGTTGCTTCCTGTAATGCCTGCGACTTTTATCTTTAATTCATCACGATAGCTTCTCGCCAATTCCTGAAGAGCCGTTAGTGTATCTTCAACGATCAGGATTGGAAGATGAAGCGGGGGATTGGGAACATCCTTTTGCCAAAAAGCCGCAGCTGCCCTTTTTCGATGGCATCTTCTACAAATCGATGGCCGTCCGAATTTTCACCTTTGAATGGAACGAACAAATTGCCAGGATTGATTTTTCTGGAGTCAATGCTGACGCCCTGTATGGATGTATTGTGAAAAGATGAACCATCATTCTCAATCTTTATCATTTGTTCAATTTCCTGAAGTGTTTTCTTTATCATATGGCGCCTCCTATTTCGGCATTATGAGCTCATAATGCCAGTTATGTATGAACAAAAGGAACACGACAAAGATGCCGTGTTTCCTTCAACAATTATGTCTTATTACATTGTGTGTTTGATGCTTTGTTTCTCAGCATGGCGCTCGATGGCCAGGTTGACAAGCTTTTCGATCAACTGAGGATAATCTACTCCCGTATGCTTCCATAGAAGCGGGAACATGCTGAAAGGTGTAAAGCCTGGCATTGTATTAACCTCATTAATGTATAGTTTCCCCTCTCTTGTTAAAAAGAAATCAGCTCTGACCAGACCTGAGCAGTCAAGCGCTTTAAATGCTTTAATGGCCATGTCCCTCAGTTCACTGTACTCAACTTCTGAGATTTCAGCAGGAATGATCAACGCTGTGTCCCCATCTTCATATTTGGCTTTATAGTCATAGAATTCAACTTTCGGGACAATCTCACCGGCAACAGAACATTCCGGATAATCATTGCCCAATACGCCAGCTTCAATCTCTCTGGCTGTAACGCCTTCTTCAATGATAATTTTACGGTCAAATTGGAAAGCTTCTTTGAATGCTCCCTCAAGCTCTGACCGGTTCATGCACTTGCTGATTCCTACACTTGAACCCAGGTTGGCCGGTTTTACAAAACACGGGTATCCGAGTTCCTGTTCCACTTGATCATAGGCTGCCTCCGTCTCATTTTCCCACTCGCTGCGGATAAACCAGACATACTTTACCTGCGGCAGGCCTGCCTGCGCAAAGATATTCTTCATGATGACCTTATCCATTCCTGCAGATGAAGCCAATACTCCATTCCCCACATATGGCAGGTTAAGCAGCTCAAGCAAACCTTGAACCGTACCGTCTTCCCCGTTTGGACCATGAAGCAGCGGGAAGATTACATCAAATGGACCTTTATCCTGGGCACCCTGGAAAAGAGTCGGTGCCAAAGCCGTTGGAGGAAGTGCCTCCCCCTGGGAAAATTCCAGCTCCTTTACACTGGAAACAGGACCATGCAATTGAGGGCCCTTTACCCATTGCCCTTCTTCAGATATATAAATAGGATGGATTTCAAATTTCTCTAAATCCAATGCTTTAATCACAGCCATTGCAGTCTGCATGGATACTTTATGCTCTGCAGATTTTCCGCCGTACAAAAGGCCAACCTTTGTTTTCATAAAAGAACCTCCAATATTCAATCATGGACTAACCGGCTTCTCATGCCGCTTTATTCCGTTATTTTACCTTAACTGCTTTTTATGCTCTTTCAAGCTACTCTTTATTGTAACACTTTCATATTTAAGAAAGGGAGTGATTACATGTTCAATTCCACAGGAATTTTTTTCTCCGCATACGCCCATATTCCTATATGTATGAAAGGGCACTGAAAAAGGAAACTTTTCTTATCTAAACCAGTAAAATAATTTCCTTTTCTGGCATTAATTTAAACTCGCTTTCTTCTATTATTATCTTAAGAAAACGTTTAACCCCCTACGATAGAACGATTAACGAGAAAAACCCATAATCCCTATAAATAATCAGACTTATTTTATTATTAAAACAAAAGCTTTAGCTATTAACTTTTAACGCAAAACAGGATATAATCCTCCTAACAAAAACAACTGTATTTTTTAGGAGGACATAAAAATGAAGTTCGGATTGCTTCCCAGAATTATCGCAGCAATAGCATTGGGTATTTTATTAGGTTCTTTTTCTCCTGAATGGCTTATTCAGCTATTTGCTACTTTTAATGGACTGTTCGGGAACTTTCTTGGTTTTGCGATTCCATTAATTATTATCGGATTCATCGCGCCAGGAATCGGGAGCATGGGAAAAGGCGCAGGGAAACTGCTTGGGATTACAACCGGTTTTGCCTATGCTTCTACGATCACTGCTGGTTTAGTTGCCTATTTTTCTGCGACGGTGTTATACCCTGTTCTATTAAAAAATCAAAGCTTCAAAGAGTTTGAGAATCCTGAGGATGCTTTGCTTTCACCCTTTTTCCAGGTGGACATGCCTCCTGTAATGGGGGTTATGACGGCACTGCTGATTTCATTCACTCTAGGCCTTGGATTGGCTGCGATTAAAGGAAACACTCTGCAAAATGCTATGAATGATTTCCGTGATATTATTGAAAAACTGATTGAAAAGGTCATCATTCCATTGCTTCCTGTCCATATCTTTGGGATTTTCGCCAATATGACGCAAGGCGGACAGGTTGGCGCCATTATTTCTGTATTTGCCAAAGTATTTGTCATGATTATTGCTCTTCATCTTTTATTTTTACTGCTTCAATATTCAGCGGCTGGCAGCCTTATGAAAGCCAACCCGCTTAGGCTCATGAAAAATATGATGCCTGCCTACTTTACGGCACTTGGAACCCAATCCTCTGCATCCACCATTCCTGTTACGCTTAAGCAGGTTAAAAAGCTTGGTGCACGTGAAAAAGTCGCGGATTTCTCTGTTCCATTACTGGCAACGATTCATCTCTCCGGAAGCACGATCACCATTGTGAGCTGTGCGATCGCCGTGATGATGCTGCAGGGTCAAACGGCATCATTTGCAGAAATCCTGCCTTTCATTTTAATGCTTGGCATCACAATGATTGCAGCTCCAGGTGTCCCTGGAGGAGCTGTCATGGCCGCATTGGGTCTGCTTGAAAGCATGCTCGGATTCAACGAAACTATGCTTGCGCTTATGATTGCCCTATACCTTGCCCAGGACAGCTTTGGAACTGCGTGTAATGTAACAGGTGACGGTGCTCTGACGTTGCTTTCTGATAAGGCAAGCGGCAAAGATAAGAAGCTTCAGCATCAATCTGCAGTGAAAGCCGGCTAATTGAAAAAAGATGACCCTGCTGGGGCATCTTTTTTTGGTTTAAGTGCTGTATTTATGAATTTTGCGGTACTAAGACGGCATATCGGTCACTTACCTTAGTTTATCGGTCAGTTTTAAATTTTATCGGTCACTTTGTAAATATATCGGTCACTTTGTAAATATATCGGTCCGAAAGGATTCGATATCGGTCACTTTTTTTATTTATCGGTCACCTGGCGCAGCATCAGCTTTACACGGTACTGATAGTGAAAAGTGCACAGTTGAACTCTACTTAACAATCAAAACAGGAGCCTTCACACGTTTGGCTATTTTGTGACTGACACTTCCGAGCACCATTTCCTGGAGCGTATTCAGACCCCGGCTGCCCACTACAGCAACATCAAAATCCATTTTGTTGGCAAATTCCACAATGGCTGGTCCAGGCTCTCCCTGCAGGATCTTTATTTCATATGAAATGCCCTTTTCTTTTAATAAATTTTCTATTGGCTCTAAACGCTTTTTCCTCACCTGGTCCACTATACTTTTATCAAAATGATGAAGGATATCTTCTTTTGAGGTCTGGCCATCAACAGCATACACCACGGTAATTTCAGAATCAGGATTCTGTTCAGCCAGTTGAATGGCTTTAGCGGCTGCACGAATGGAATGATCGGATCCATCTGCAGCAATCAGTATTTTTTTAAACACAGAGCCTCACCCCTAACATATTCTTATAAAAAAAATACCACAGTCAAAGCTGACTGTGGTATTAATTCCAGTTTTTAATGGCCGGATAATTTCGCACCAGGTTTTCGGTGAACGGCCAAACGCTCAATCAAGTTCGAGCTTGGCGCGTTTAATCCTGATAGGCGGACCAGCACACCGTTGTCACGAAGCTTTAATACAATCTTATCGATAGCAGCGACACCTGAGTCATCCCAGACATGCGCCTGTGTAAAATCAATTTCAACTTCTTTTAATTCTTCGTTAAAGTCGAATGCATCTACAAGTTCATCTACAGAAGCAAAGAAAACCTGGCCTGTTACAGCGTATATTTTCTTATCTTTTTCAATTCGTGAAGCAACATGCACTTTCGAAATTTTAGCGACAAAGAAGATCGCACTTAGGATAATCCCCGCGAAAACTCCTTTTGATAAGTCATGAGTGAAAACAGTTGTAACAGTCGTTGTCAACATAACAATCGAATCAGTGACAGGCGTCTTAGCAAGTCCTTTAATGGAAGACCAGTCAAAAGTGCCGACCGAAACCATGATCATAACTCCGACTAATGCAGCCATCGGTATTTGAACGACAATATTTCCTAATACTAAAATCAGAAACATAAGGAATGTCCCGGCTACCAAAGCAGACAGTCTTCCTCTTCCGCCAGACTTCACATTTATGACGGACTGTCCAATCATGGCACAGCCTGCCATTCCGCCGAATAGACCTGCCACGATATTCGCAATCCCCTGTCCGCGGCTTTCCATATTCTTATCACTGGCAGTATCGGTCATGTCATCAACAATGGATGCAGTCAGCAAAGATTCAAGCAAGCCCACGATCGCAAGGGCAATAGAGTACGGGAAAATAATCTTCAGAGTCTCAAGGTTAAATGGAACATCCGGTATAAAGAATGCCGGAAGAGCTGATGTTATAGCCCCCATGTCGCCAACAGTGCGCACATCACTCTTTGTCATGATGGCAATGATCGTAATAACAATAATAGCCACCAGAGGAGATGGCACTGCTTTAGTGAATCTCGGGAAAATATAAATAATCGCCAATGCACCCGCAACCATTGCATACATTACCCATGTAGCATCTACAAACTGTTCAAGCTGCGCCATAAAAATCAATATAGCCAGTGCATTAACAAACCCAATCATAACTGCACGCGGAATGAATTTCATAAAGCGGGCCAGCTTCAGCACACCAAATAAGATCTGCAGAACTCCCGTCAAAATGGTCGCAGCAAATAAATACTGCAGTCCGTGATCAGCTACTAATGTAACCATTAATAACGCCATCGCACCAGTTGCAGCAGAAATCATCCCAGGCCTTCCGCCAACTATTGAAATGGTTACAGCAATACAGAAAGAAGCATACAATCCAACCATTGGATCGACACCAGCAATAATCGAGAATGCAATCGCCTCAGGAATCAGCGCCAATGCCACTACGATTCCAGCAAGAATGTCTCCCTTAACATTGCCAAACCATTGTTCTTTTTTTGATAAAACTTTCAAATAAACACCTCTTTATTAATAGATTTATAGTAATGACTTTGAACTCTCATCAAAGTCGGGCCGACAAAAACATATAGAATCATAACACATTTACTTATATTTACAAACCCTTATGTAAGCGTTAAAAACACTTAAAATCTATGTTTTTCTTTTGAAATCAACAGATTACTATGCATATAAAGAATAAACTCCAAAAAAAAATGACCCTGGAGCAGAGTCATTAAATTATCCAATAGGCGAACAAACCTCAATATAATGCCCATCCGGGTCTTGCACATATGCCACTTTCTGGCCCCAGGGCTTTACAACAGGCTCGAGCAGGACAGGCACTCCTGCGGCCTTCAGCTTTTCCACAGCCGCTTCTACCTCTTCTGTAACAAAACCCAGCTCAAATGTCTGCTCCTTTCTTAATCCATCCGGTATCGGAAGCCCGGTGACTTCCCGCCCGCCTTCTCTCGTATTAAAAGAAAGAATGGTGCTGCCTGTATCGTACTCAATATAAGTTCCAAATTCATTCCTTAGCTTCAGGCCCAGCAATTCACCATAAAAATGCTTCGTTCTTTCCAGGCTTTCCGCATATAAAATGACATAACCCATCTTCAATTCCACTTATGTTCACCTCTTCAATAATTCTATTCATGATATGATTTCAATAAAGGAGGTATTTTCTCCTTTTAAAAGAATGTATAAACTTTGGAAATATTCATGATAGAGGTGCAGCAATGAACTGGAAAGAAATCGAACATCAGATGTACACGATGTGCATGGTTGCAGACGGAGATCAGATCCTTCTCATAAAGCGGCCCAATCATAAAGGCTTCCCTGGCTATCTGGCACCAGGAGGAAAAGTAGAGTTTCCCGAGAGCATTACGGACGCAGCGAAACGCGAAGTGCTTGAGGAGACAGGGCTGCACGTCAAGAATGTTATTTTTAAAGGCTGGGATGAGTACGTAAATCCCCAGGCGAATGTCCGCTACATGGTATTTAACTATCTGGCAGATTCCTATGAAGGAAGCCTTCTTGCGGATCCTCCAGAAGGAGAACTGCAATGGGTTTCAAGACAAGATGCATTGGACCTTCCCATGCAGGATTGGTTCAAGCGAAAGCTGCCGCTTTTTTTCGAAGAAGGGACTTTTGAGATCCATTCCATTTGGGATGAAGAGCACAACACAGAAGGAACGAGCATGACAAGGGTTTTTACTAAGATTTAATGGAGGAGTACCTTCTATGAACAAGGATACAGCCCTAAAGGTGAAGATTCGTCCCATACAAGAAGATGATTTGACTATATTATGGGACTATATTTACGGAACAGACAACCCTGAGTGGAAAAAATGGGATGCTCCCTATTTTCCTCTTGAGCATAAAGTCTTTGAAACGTATAAACAGGAATTTCTCCAAAAGGCAGAAGAACATCCGCCTCTCAGCATGGCAATTGAAGCGTCTGAAAAGGTAATCGGTATTGTGGGATACTACTGGGAGCATCGAGATTCAAATTGGCTTGAAGCAGGAATTGTGATTTACGACCCCGAGTATTGGAATGGCGGGTATGGAACGGAAGCACTTACTCTTTGGGTGGACTTTCTATTTTCGTCTCTTCCGCTTGCCCGGGTAGGCATTACCACCTGGTCAGGCAACAAAAGAATGATGAAAGCCGCTGATAAGATTGGCATGCAGCTTGAAGGAAGAATGCGGAAATGCCGGATTGTAAATGGGAAGTATTATGACAGTATCCGGATGGGCGTTCTGAGGGAAGAGTGGGAAGAAAAGTACATTAGTAAAAAATAGGCTCGTTTATTAACGAGCCTGAGCCTTATTCGCAGTGAGCCATGCATCCTTCTAAGAGGAATTCCTTTTTATCCTGATCAACTTGCAGGATGGTCAGGCTGGTTCCATGAATGAAGGGCGGGTCCCAAATGCGTTCGACAGCAGCATTGCGGCAAAGCATATACAGAGCTTTGACAGCAACTGCATGGGTAACAATTAGCACACTGCCTTCTGATAAGGTGTTTTGCAGGTCTTCCAGAAAGGAAGCAACACGGTTTGCCACATCGTAAAAGCTTTCTCCTCCTGCACTTTCATAGGACTCCGGCCGGTTCCAATAGGCATCGAAGGCAGCCGGATAAAGCTCCCTTATTTCACTTTCCACTCTTCCCTGCCAATCGCCAAGATCTATTTCCATAAGCCTTTCATCTGTGTCGATAGGAATCTCCCTTGTTCCTCTTACAAGCTGGGCTGTATGTAAAGTCCGTTTGCTCGGTGAAGAGATTATACGCTTAAATTCTATATCCTCTACTCTCTCCCCCAGCAGATTCGCATCACGTCTGCCTTTCTCCGTTAAATCAGAGTCCAGGCGCCCCTGCATTCTTTTCTCTTTGTTCCATTCCGTTTCACCGTGCCGGATGATATATAAGGTCAGCATCCCTTTTTTCATGCCCTTCTTTTCAGTATATGAAAATAACTTCCTGCCAGCTTCCTGATTTCTTCCGATTTCGCTTCGGAAAAAACGGCTATAAAGCAAGTCGATGGACCTGATGATTTTTCCAGGTCTAATTCTGATTCAAGATTCTTAACCTCAAACTTCCTATTGGAGAACAGCCCGTTCAGCTCGGTCAGTATGCCTTTTGAACCTACAGGAAGCGTCTCAATTTCTTCAATGGAGTTGATTATTTTAAAAAGCTTCAGGGGTGCTGCCTCTGCCTCCCTTTCAATCAGCTCCTGGCCAACCAATGGGGAACCGATAACCGCTATCCTTGTATCATTTGTATACGTTAGGTTCTCAGAAGGAAGCGCTCCCTGCCTTTTGCCAAGTACAGATAACCCTACCGCAGATTGAAGCAGGTTAAAATTGCTTTCTGTACTGCCGGTGATTTGCAGTTCCGTAAGGCCTAATTCATCAGCCCCCTTCTTAATGCCCCGTATAAGCTGGTCCCAGGAATCATCTCCGCAGAAATTCTGAATGGCAGCTGCAAATGGCTGAGCACCTGCTGACATACATTCCATGACAGCGACTCGGAAGGAATAATACGAAACGGTCTCGTAAGGAACCTGGACAGCGTCCTGTTCTTTCTCACCGATTGCTCCGCTGTTATCACTTGCTATCACAATCATTTCTTCAGAATTAAAAGGGAAGGTTAAGACATCCCTCACTGCTCAGCACCCGCTTTGGTCATAGCCGGGCCCACAAGCTTGACAAGTCTCGGTATCGCTATATAAGCAATAACAGCATTTATCACAGAGCCTATAAAAAGAGAAGGCACAATTGCCAGGTAAAAGGCCTGGCCCATTATAAAGATAAATGGAAGCGGAGCTGCAAAGGCATTGCCCAACACAAAAAGAATTCCCGCCAGCCAGTGCCGGCCTCTCTGATACAATGAACTGAAAATAAAGGCTAACAGTGCCATTTCAACAGCAATCAGGAGATGAAGAGGCCCTAATGGCATGCCGCCCAATAACGACGACAGCAGATGTCCGATAGCCGCAACGGCCGCGCCGCCATAGCCTCCAAGCAGCACGGCTGCAAGCAAGGCAGGAAATGCATCCAGTGCCACGCTACCGATAATGGCCGGAACTTTAATCGCTGCACCGATTGCTGTCAACGCAACAAGCATGGCTGCCATGCCCAATCGCATGCTTTTCATTCTTTATCCTCCTTGCGCTTTCCTTCACGGAATACATTGGCACTGCGCACATACTCCACATCTTTCTGGTTTAGACGGAAATTAACCACTCTGGCCAGGGCAAAGAAATAGTCAGATAAACGATTCAGGAATTTCAGTGCCACTGCAGAGGTTTCCGGATCCGCTTTTTTTAGTGAGACCACGAGCCGCTCTGCTCTCCGGGTTACAGTCCTGGCAATATGAATGGATGCAGATGCAGGTGCTCCTCCGGGCAGAATGAACCTTTCAAGCTTTGGTGCTTCCTCAATCAATTGATCAATCTTAGTCTCCAAATAGTCTACAGATTCCTTCGTCAATTTCAGCTCCCGCTTTGTTGACACATTTGCAAGGTCGCCGCCACAGTCAAAAAGTTCATGCTGGATCTTCTCCAGATCCTCCAGGACATCCTGAAAAATGGACGGATCCAGCTGTGTCATAGCCTGCCCGACAAAACAGTTGACTTCATCCACTGTTCCGTAGGCTTCAACCCTTACATCATCCTTTTCCACCCTGCCTCCGATAATGCTTGTTTTTCCCTCATCACCAGTTCGTGTATAAAGTTTCATCAGCAATTCCCCATTTCATTTTATTTTTTGACTGATGCCATACCAAATCAAATCAACTCTGTCTGCAGCAGCAGCGGCATCCTGAAAGGTCCAGCCTGACGCATCCCGCCACTTTCGGTCAGCTGCTTCCATAGGAACAATGCCTTTAGAAATATCAGATCCGATTAAAACGATCCTTCGATTGACAGCTGTTTTTTCCCACTCCTGCCATTTTGCCAGCATCTCCTGCCATTTGTCCCGAATCTCTTCAAACTCCAGCGCTTGTGACCATTCCCGAATCATCAGTTCGATTCCCTCATAGACGATTAGATTTTGATCCAAATCGCCGGCCAACTCACCATGATAAGCTGAAATCCATTTATGAGGAGTATCATCCAATTGATAAAATCCCTTCACCCATCGGGATTTCCCGTTAAAGGCGCCTCCTGTAATGAAGTGCATCTCTCTCCCCTCCTAAACTCTTCCCGTGTCCATCTAAGCTCATAGCCTCTTCCAAACGGAACTTGCCATTCCCATAACTCTTTTTTCTCCGGTGCATACTTTCCAAGAAGGTATCTTATGACTCCGCCATGTGTAATAACTGCGGCATCGCGCATATCCTTCCGAAGCAATTGATCGGTTAAATTCTGCCACCCTTTATCCACTCTTGCTGTAAATGCTGAAAAGGATTCCCCTCCGGGCACCACTCCTGAGAAAGGATTTTCCAGCCATTTTTGATAAGCCGGGTTATCTTTCAGCTCTTGATACGTCCTGCCTTCCCACTCGCCAAAATGCATTTCTCTCCATTCGGGACATGATTCAATAGAATGATCCGGGAAAAGAATAGCCGCCGTCTTCATGCACCTGCCTAAATCACTCGCGAAAATTCTGCAATAGTATTGAGGCGCCGCGGCAAGCTTCTCCCTATGTTCCTGACACAAAGGAGAATCTGTCCAGCCCAGATAAGCATGGGACTTATTGGCTTCTGTCAGCCCATGACGAAATAATGCAACAGCCACAGTATCATCCATAAAAGCACCTCCGTCCCTTCCACACTGGCCCCAAGTACATCCCCTGTCATTCCGCCAAACCAGGCAATGACTTTCCTTGATAAAAATGCGAATAACAATATTGAAAAAAGAACCATGATAAGAAACCCAACAATGGCCGGGTAACCTGCCAGCACGGCAGCTGCCGCGGCGGCCAGAAGGAAGATAGGGTAAATAGTTAAGGTGGTTTTCGAAGCAGCCTGCTGAAATAATGAGCCCAGCCCCTCTGTTTTGGCTGCCTTAACTTTTATCAGCAATACCCCCATTACCATCTTGCTTAAAAAAGGAATCACTGTGATTAAAAAATAGGAATATGGATTTGATAAAAGGACAATTTCATAGATAAATAGAAAACGGGTACTCAGCAATACGATGATGGACAGCACACCGAACGCCCCCACTCGGGGATCACTCATGATTTCCAGCCGCCTCTCCTGATCCCGATAGGAGAAGAACGCATCGCTCGCATCCATCCACCCATCAAGATGAATCCCGCCGGTCAGCAAAATGCCGGCCAGCCAGACGGCAAAAGCCGCAGCCAGGATTGAAAAAGGAGTCCATTCCAGAAGAGCATAGAGAATAAATGCGTATATGCTCCCCTGAATGAGGCCGGCTATAGGGAAGGTTCTGATTGCCTTCTCCAAGTGAGGCTTATCCATGGGCAGAGAAATTGGAATGGGAATGCTTGTGAAAAATTGAAGGTTGATCAATAATCCCTTAAGCCATTTCATTCTGTTTTCTCCAGCTAAAGACGATTTCCTTTAATTTTCCCCAATCAAGATGCTGAATCATATTTTCCGCCAGTTCGTTGTATTTCCTATCCTTCAGGGCTTTTATTCGGACAGGCTCCTTACTTGGAATGCCTTTTTGTTTTCTCAGGGAATTAAGCCACGCACCCCTCCATTCATCATTATGGAAGATGTGGTGCATATACGTCCCTACCAGACGGCCTTCATTTCCATAGAATCCATCTTCTTCGCCATTTTGAAGCAGAAGAAGGCGATTGCCTTCAAAGTCTTTTTCAAGAAATGTTTCACCTAAATGTATTTCATATCCATCCAAGATTTCTTTTACGGGAAGGTTCATACTTGAATGCAGACAGCCCTTCACCTGCACGGTCTTCTTGCGTTCATGAAAAATGGTATCTGCCGGTATTAAATTCAAGCCTTTTTCCTTTTCATTAGGATTACCGGTATCAGAACCCGCCATATCGATTAATCTCCTGCCGAGCATCTGGTATCCTCCGCAAATGCCGGCAATAGAACCTCCATCGGCAGCATAGCGCACAATCCAGTCCGCCAGACCTTTTTCCTTGAAATAGCGCAAATCGCGAATCGTGCTCTTTGTGCCGGGAATGATCACCGCATCAGGCGAGCCAGCCTCTGATAGATGTCTTACCCATCTAATGTTAACGTCATCTTCATAGTAAAACGGATCGATGTCACTAAAGTTTGAAATAAATGGCGGCCGCAGCACTGCAATATCCAGAATACCTCCTCCAGCTCTTGGAGCAGCAGACTGAATGGATAGGGAATCCTCTGCATCGATCATATGGTTATCCAAGTAAGGCAGAACGCCAAGGACAGGTATGCCCGTCTTTTCCTCAATCCAGCGGATGCCATCCTCAAACAGTGTGATATCTCCGCGGAATTTATTAATAATAATGCCCGCAACCCGCTGCCTTTCCTGTTTGGTGAAAAGCTCCAGGGTTCCAACAATGCTGGCAAAAACACCGCCCCTGTCAATATCAGCAACCAGGATGACCGGCACATCCGCCATTTCAGCGACTTTCATATTCACAAGCTCTTTATCTTTTAAATTAATTTCAACAGGGCTGCCAGCACCCTCTATCACAAGCAGCTCGTATTGAGCATCAAGCAGGCTCAGTGCCTCTCTGATGGTCTCCAGTCCCTTTTCATAATAGGTTTCCCGATAGCTTCTTCCTGATAGGGAATTGACTGCTTTTCCAAGGAGAATGACCTCCGCATTCTGAGCGGATTGCGGCTTAAGGAGAATGGGATTCATCCAGACAGCAGCTTCAGTTCTTGCCGCTTCAGCCTGAATGCCCTGTGCCCTGCCGATTTCATTTCCATCCTTTGTCACGTATGAATTATTAGACATATTCTGGGATTTAAAAGGAGCCGTGCGGAAACCTTCATTGGAGAAGGCCCGGCAAAGAGCCGTAGCAATCAGGCTTTTGCCGGCATCGGATGAAGTCCCCTGAATCATTATTCCTTTCATTCCGGTTCCCCTTTCATTTGTATGGGGATGCCAGCTTCAACAAGATAGGCTTCATCAGCCATACCTACTATATTCCTGTGAAGCGTCCCAAGTATTTTTGAATAGGTAATCACCAGTTCATTTTTGCCAATTGGCTCATTCAAGACTTCGTTGCTGACAACGATCAAGTACCTGCAATTTTTACGGATTTCAGTGATGGCCCTGAGAATATCAAATGACAGACTTTCCTGGAATTCTCTGTTCCGCCAATCGTCTTCCGCTCTAAAAAGTTCATTATTCAAGAGAGTAGTCAAGCAATCGAAAAGAACAATATCCTGATTATTAAAGTTTCCCGAGATCTCTTCAAGTGCGGAAGGCTTCTCCCAGGTTGTCCAGCTCAAACCGCTCTTTTCGCGGTCATCCTGGTGCCTCTGAATCCGTGCCTCCATCTCGGGATCGTATGCTTTTCCTGCAGCAATATAATGAAGCTTTCCTTCCGACTTCATTGCCAGCCCCGCAGCAGTCCTCTCTGCAAAGGAGCTCTTTCCGCTCCGCACTCCACCGGAGATAAAAATCAGCGATCCTCCCGCCATTGCCGCATCGCCTCCATCAGCACATCATTGTCTTTCGGCCCTTTAATCGCAAAGCGCAGCCATCTTCCTTCCAGGCCAAGGAAATTCATTGTGTGCCTTGGGATAATTCCTTTCTCAAGCAAAAATTGAAAGAGAGGCAGCTGCATATCAAGTTTCGGATCTCTTAACAAATAGAAATTAACTGAAGAAGGAGAAACCTCAAAATCAAATTGCTGATAAAATTGAACCAGCCGCTCTCTCTCCTGCCGTATCAAATTCTTTGTCAGCCTGACATGCTCTTTGCTGTCCAGACACCATTCTCCTGCTTTTAAAGCAAGAGCATTTACGCTCCAGTGCGGTTTCAGAGCATTCGCTCTTTCAATTAACCCCTCACTTCCCATCATGTATCCAAGGCGCAGGCCCGGTATAGAAAACATCTTTGTCATGGAGCGCAGCACCACAACATTCGAATCCTTTCCTATGAAAGGAACAATAGATTGATAGTCGCAGGCAAAGTCATAAAAAGCTTCATCCATAATAAGCAGGCAGCTGTGGATATGACACTTCTCAATCAATTCCTTCACAATGGAAGATGGGTAAAAAATACCTGTCGGATTATTCGGGTTACAGAAGAAAACAACATCAGCGGCTCTTAGCTTTTCAGATAGCGCTTCCATATTGAGATTCCAGGCTCCAGGCTCCAGCTGATGATAGGAGACTTTACAATGATTCACGCGGCAGGCCTCTTCATATTCCGAAAAAGCCGGCTGAATAATCAGCACCCTTTTTCCGGCTATCATCCGGCCAATCAGGGTGATTAGCTCGGCGCCTCCATTTCCCACCAAAATCTGTGTTTCTTTTATTCCCTCTGCAGCCGCCATTTTGCTTTTTAATAGAGTAGAATGGGGATCCGGATAATCGCTAATAAATTGAAATAAGTTTCCCCATCCTTCTTTTAATTCGCGGGGAGGGCCAAGGGGATTGATATTGGCACTGAAATCAATTCGCTCCTCGGGCATTGGTTTATCGATTGCTTTATATAAATATTGCGGGTTAGATCCATGTGAAGGCCAAATCAAGGAACATCCCTCCTGTCCATAATAAAAGCAAGAATAAGAAAACCGTCTTGTTCATAATCGAAATGGTTTTTATGATATGTTCTTTTTCAAGCTGCACCATCGGCTTTCCCATCGTTGCACGGTTTGAGATTACACCATTATAAAAATTGATTCCTCCAAGCTGAACCCCCAGAAGGGCTGCAACAGCTGCTTCGCCCCAGCCGCTATTTGGGCTCGGGTGCTTTGGTGCATCTCTTAATAGAACTCTCCATACTTCCCCATATGAAGAATGCTCCGGGTTTTGTGTAAGCATGATGCAAACCGATGTCAGCCGGCTCGGGATCCAGTTCGCGATATCATCCACTTTGGCGGATGCCCATCCAAAATTCATATATCTATCATTTCTATGGCCAACCATTGAATCGCATGTATTAATGGCCCTGTAGATAAGGGCCATTGGAGCACCTCCAATCAAGGCCCAGAATAATGGAGCTGTAATGCCATCACTGGTGTTTTCAGCCACTGTCTCCACGGCAGCCCTGACAATGCCTGGCTCATCCAATCGATCTGTATCCCTGCCGACAATGTATGAAAGCTTCAATCTTGCTTCTTCCATATCTCCTTCTGCCAGAGGCTCATAGACCTCCAGTGCTGCATCTTTTAAACTCTTTTGTGCAATGGCTGTGAAGATAAAAATGCCCTCTGCCAGAATGCCGGCAATCGGGTGAATTCCATAGAAGAGGCGGATGATTAAAAAAGTTATTCCTCCTGCAGCCAGCAGGACTATAAAAAGCATGATAATCCCATTTAATTTTCTAAAGCGCCCTTTATTAAGGCCTTGTTCAAGTTTATGTATCAGGGCACCCATCCATCTGACCGGATGCGGCCAGTTTGGCGGGTCTCCTATCAGCTTATCTATTATGCAGGCAAAGGATAGGGCAAGCAGGTGATTAAAAATCATCTCTTTATCCTTCTTTGCGATTTTTTTATCGCCTCTACAGTACATTCGTAGACACCTTTTCCGATCACTTTGCCTAGCGGTGTAATGGTACCCGCATACTCGAGGTTTTCTCCCTGCTGTGTGGCCGCAATCATAATACTGTCTGTCGATGTTCCGGTCGCAATCGTCCCTGTGACTGCATCCTTTACTTTCTGATCATATAAGGCTCTTGTCTTTGCCTCGGTTGCAGTCATAATGCATTGGATAAAGGATTCCTCTGTCAGATTGCCATTAACGAAAATCCATGTATTGATTGTACCCGGAGTCAGATGATAAGAATGTGCTTCACTTTTCGAGGCATCAACAGCATTGCCGACACCTGCTGTCACGACCACATACACAGAAAAGGTTCCCTCTTCATAAAATTTACTGCTATGATCTTCAACATATACAGCGGTCATCATCCCCACGGTTTCCCCGGGTTCAAAGCCAATCTCCCGGACAAAATCCGCCATCTCCGCCCGATGATCACTGCAATCATAATTCTTGCTCACATGCCGGTTTAGAAATATGCGATTCCAGCCGGTGCCAGATCCGGTTACACCTGATGACATGGTTTTCAGCGGAAATGGGGAACAAATGACAAGTAAGTCGTCCTTTACCTCAAGACTGGATTGATCAATTCGATTCACTGATTGACTTTCCGCCTGAGAGCGCTGGGGCACCAGCACCATCTGAGGGGCCGGGACTCTTGGATGCGGAAGCTTCTCAATCTTCGTCCTATAGACCTCGCGTATTCTGCTTTCTTTTAAAACCTCATTGGGTATGTGGTTAATATTGACTTCGCCATTCTCCAGCAGCAATAGGCGATCACAATACAGGCCAGCTAAATTCAAATCATGAAAAATGGAAATGACCGTCAGCCCGCAGTCCTTTGACCATACAGAAAGGAGATCAAGCAATTCTTTTTGATAGGATAAATCAAGATGGTTAGTCGGCTCATCCAGCAATAATATTTCCGGCTCCTGGGCAAGGGCCTGGGCTAAAAACACCCTTTGTCTTTCGCCGCCGGATAATTGCTGTATATCATAATCCCGAAAATGGGAAATGCCTGTCTGCTCCATGACCCGATTGACCGCTTCTTCATCTTTGCCGGACCAGCTCTGGAACCACCCCTTTTGATGGGCATACCGCCCGAGAGAAACCGTTTCTTTTACGGTATAAGAAAAGGCCTGAGAGGAGTGCTGCGGCAGAACAGCAATAATTTTTGCAAGCTCTTTCGGTGTATACTGTGAAAGGTTCTTTCCTTTGATCAGTATATCTCCTGACTTATGAGGCAGAATTCCGCTCAGCATCTTTAGAATCGTGGTCTTGCCGCTTCCATTCGGCCCCAATATTCCGAAAAGCTCCCCTTTTTCTACTTCAAAGCTGATATTTTTCACAACCGGTGTACCGGCATATCCGCCAGTAACCTGATGAATGCTAAGCATGATTAACCACTTCTTTCTGAACTAAGATATGCCTTCAGAACAAGCAGAAACGTTTGTTCCAGCGAAGAAAATCCCGGAAGCCATCCCCTTGAATAGGTGGACGCTTATACTGGACAGTAATCGAAGTTCAAAGTTTATTCTTTCTTTTAATTAAAATAATGGCAAACGCAGGTGCACCGATGATCGCTGTAATCACACCGATTGGAAGCTCGGTAGGTGCAATGATTGTCCGTGAAACCAGATCGGCAATAATAAGAAAACCTGCACCCATAAGAATCGATAGCGGCAATAGGTGCCTATGATCCGGTCCCCATAACAGCCTGGTCAGATGAGGGATCACTAGCCCGACAAACCCTATCGTTCCAGACACAGCTACAGCCGCACCCGTTAAGATGGAGCCAGCTACCAGGACCATCATCTTTCTCTTCTGAACGTCCACCCCTATATGCTGGGCCTTTTCCTCTCCGAAGCTCATGGCATTCAGCTCTTTACTGTTCACTAACAGAAGGATGGCACCTATTACAAAAAACGGAAGGATAATGTTAATATACGCCCAGCCTCTCATGGATACACTGCCAAGAAGCCAGCCAATAATCTGTCTAAGCTCCTCTCCAGTAAGGGCTATCATTAGGGAAATTAGAGCGCCAAGAAAAGAACTGAAGATAATGCCTGTTAAAATAATCGTTTCCACTTTCATGGATCTTTCAATCTTTCTGGCAAATAGCAGAACGGCAAAAATGGTTAAAAAGGAAAACAAAATGCTGAATAACGGCAGCGTAAACATTCCTGCAAACGGAATGGATAAGCCTAAGAATAATGTTAAAACAGCACCGAGTGAAGCCCCGGACGAAACCCCAATTGTATATGGATCTGCCAGCGGATTTCTTAATAAACCTTGAAAGGCGGCTCCCGCAATTGCAAGAGACGCCCCTACTAGGCCAGCCAGCAATACGCGCGGCAGGCGAATATTCATAATGATATTTGAATGCATAGCATCCGTGTTTTCCAATGAAATAAAGGGAAATAGCTCAGCGCTTATTACTCTGATAATCGTCATGGGGTGAACAGACACTGTTCCAATTGATATCCCCATCAGCATGGCAAAAAGCAGGAAAGCCGCTGCTGTTATATAAGCTAAAAATTTATTATTTAAATACGTCCGGATATACTGCTTTTGCAAGTTCCTCGACTCCTTCAATAATACGAGGGCCAGAGCGGGTTACCATATCGGAATCAACATCGGCAACCTGCTTATTTTTCACTGCGGTTATATCCTGCCAGCCATCCCTGCCCATTACATTGCCGACAGCATCTTCAGTGTAATAGCCATGAGTAGTGATGATTACATCCGGATTCCGTTCGATAATCGCTTCCGGATCCATTTTTGGCCATCCTTCTTCCGTAATGATATTTTCTGCATTGATGGCACTTAGCATTTCGTCCATAAATGTTTTTGTACCTGCTGTATAGATTTCAGGAGCAGGTGAAACTTCCACGAATACGGATTTGCGGTCTTCTTCTTTTATGCCCTGAGCTTTTGTTTTGATTTCCTCGAGCTTGCTTTTCATGTCTGAAACAAGCTGCTCTGCTTTATCTTTCTCTCCCGCTGCGGTTCCAACCATTTCAATGGATTCAAAAACCTGATCAAAGCTCTTCGCATCATTGACAACAAGGACGGTCACACCTGCATCCCTTAATTGCTGAAGACCAGCTTCGGAATTATGTGCGCTTGAAGCATGAGCAAGGGCAAGATCCGGATTTAAAGAAATAATTTTCTCGACATTAAATTCCATGCCGCCAATCTTTTCTTTTTCTGTGGCTTCGGGCGGGTAATTATCAAAATCGGAGACACCGACAACTTCTTCTCCAAGCCCCAATTCAAAAGCAATTTCGGTGTTGCTTGGAATCATGGACACGATTCTTTCAGGCTTGGATTCAATGGTTATTTCATTATCAAGAGCATCCTTTATTGTTACAGGAAAAGCAGCTTCTTCCCCGCCGGCATTCTGCCCTTCCTCAACCTTGTTCTCTTCTTTAGGCTGTTCAGCACTCTCGCCGCAGCCTGCAAGCACTCCTGCAGCCAGAAGCAACGTTAATAAAAATGCATAAAACTTTTTCATACTCAGCAATCCTCCTAGAACTTTCGACAAAATTCGGGCGGTGCCTGTCACCACCTATAAAATAAAAAAACATCCCCTCGAACAGCAAGGAGATGTTGGTATGGTCATTTATCAATCAGTGCAAAAGGGATGGCCGGACCAAACACCTCCCTATCCTCGTAGGTTTATGGGTGCTAAGAATCAGGCAGGTCTCCTGGCTCATGGTCAATGCGTTCTGCTCCTTCCCATACATTCCTGTACAGTGGATTTGCAGACAGCTTCCATTTACAGTGGCGGGACCGCGCTGGACTTTCACCAGCTTCCCTATTAAGTCTTCAAAAGAGCCTGTTTTAAAGCTCTTTTGAGAAGACACCTGTTCTATGCGGATATAAAATTTTCTATCTCCGATTATACACCATCCCGCAGAAAAAGTAAGAGAAATTTGCTGAATGTTGTAAAAAAGTTCAGAATTCTAACGCGAGTATATTTTCCATTCTCTTGTTTTCTTATCGAACACAATCTTAGCCTCACATGGCTCTTTCACAATGGCTTCATACTCATCATACATATCATCCATATTCGCAAAATCACCAATGATCCAAATAGGAATTTCTATCCGGACCCGATTCTGTTCGATATCCTTAATGGAAAGGACCGCTCCTTCTTTCATAAGAGGCTTTAAGGAAAGCAGGACATCTCTGGTAATTGGAGGATACGTCTTTTTCTTTTTAATGCCAAGGAGCGTTTTTTCGACTTTCATCTGTCCCATTTTACCGGGGATTACTTCTCCAAGCATCCGGTAAAAATCGTTCAGATCGCGATAATATGTGCGGTTAAACCAGCCATCATCATGGGCAAGGTACACAAAGCGATTGCTCAGATAATTGTAAAAAGGCGGCTTAAGATGTTCCTTGACATGACCAAGATAAAGAAGCTCAGCAATTGTCTGGCCGGGAAGCTCATTCACCGCTTCCTCTTCCTCGAAGTCGATCCAGCAAAAATCGCCATAGCCGTATACATCATCCTCAACCAGCCTGCCCAGCTTGTCCCTTGACACATAATCGAACATCGTATGGGTATTAAAGTCCCCATGTTCAAAACGATGCTTTAACAGCAGCAGATTATTAATAGAATCTGAAAGAGTTTGGGCAAACTCTTCAAACTCAATTCCATAAGTCATCACATACTGATCCTGTTCATTAAGATGGATGTAGATGAGATCACGAATTGCATGATTCCTTCTTTTCAATGACGAAACCTCCGAACCGTTACCCAAAGTGGTGTTTTCAAAGAAAAGCACTGGGCTAGACAGATAGAATAGCACAAGCACCTTCACAAATTAGTAAAAAGACAGCTTCCTTTGAAACTGCCTGTTAAACATCCAGTATTTTATTCTCTTATTGTAGCAAAAAAATCTGAAAATATCTTTGCCGATGAGAAAAAATTTTAAATTGCAGCATGCCCGTTTTTTTGAAAATACAGGAAACCATCGTGCTGATTCATTCGTCTAACTACATGCAGAGAAAAAATGTAATCTGTTCTCCATTGTAAGGGTTATTTTTCTTTGTTAGGATAAAAATGTAAAAAGGTAAAGAAACCAGGTGTATACAAATGAACCAGAATAATAGATTCTCAGACCGATTCGATTGGACATTATGCTTTCTTCTGCTGCTATTTTTCCTCATCAGCTGCATCGCTATTTACAGCGGACAATCCTCCAATCAATATGAAGGGAATTTTGTCGTCTCACAAATAAAAAATTATGTTGTTGGAGCTATCATTGTGGCAATTGTCATGTATTTTGACAGCGAGCAAATCAGAAGGCTTACCTGGCTGCTGTATGGTTTAGGCATCCTATTGCTTGTCGGGTTATTCATTGCACCGGAAAGCATTGCACCAGAACGCAAAGGGGCTACATTGTGGTATATCATTCCTGGACTTGGTTCTGTGCAGCCCTCAGAGTTTGTTAAGGTATTCCTTATTATTGCCCTCAGCAAAATCATCGCTGACCACCATCTAAAATATCAGGCAAAGACTGCAGGAACTGACTTTTTCCTTCTAATCAAATTAGGGGCAGCCACATTGCCTCCATTAGGATTGATCATTATTGAAGACCTGGGTACCGCCCTTGTCATCATCGCCATATTAACAGGAATCATCCTGGTTTCCGGAATCACCTGGAAAATCCTTGTTCCGATTTATGGGATCCTTGGCGCCTTCGCGGGAACGGTGCTTTATCTGGTCATCATAGCACCAGAGATTTTGGAGAAGTACCTTGGGATAGACCCCTATCAGTTCAGCAGAATTTATTCCTGGCTTGACCCGGTTAATCACAAGCAGGGAGCCGGAATGCAGCTGTACAACTCCATGCTCGCAATCGGCTCAGGATTAATATCCGGAAAAGGGTTTACTGACAGACAGGTATATGTGCCTGATGCCCATACTGATTTTATTTTTAGCGTCATTGGCGAGGAGTACGGCTTCTTTGGTGCCAGTGTAGTAATCAGCCTTTTCTTTCTGCTTATCTATCACTTAACTAAAACCGGCTTGGAGACGACCGACCCCTTTAATACTTATATTTGTGTCGGGGTCATCAGTATGATCACCTTCCATGTATTTCAAAATATCGGTATGACTATTCAGGTACTGCCAATCACCGGCATTCCGCTGCCGTTTATCAGCTACGGCGGGAGCTCGCTTATGGGAAACATGATGGCGATGGGCCTGATTTTCAGCATTCGCTACCATCATAAGACTTATATGTTTTCAACGGATTCAAATTATGTTGCAAAATAATTCCAACCACGTATAATAACATTAATATATTTAGTGTCTATGATGAAGAGAGTAGCAAAGGGCTCTTTCCTAAAAGCGAGACAGGGACGGTGCAAGCCTGTCGGAAAATCCTTTTTGCGAAGCGCACTTCGGAGATGCATAGCTGAAAGAAAAGTAGGCTATGCCGGGTAAGGAGTCCCGTTACCAAACCCCATAAGGAAGTTCAAATATTAGGAAACGTCCTTTTGCAAGAGGTCCTTTGGACAATCAGAGTGGTACCGCGGGCAGATTCAGCTCGTCTCTATATTTATATAGAGACGGGCTTTTTTATTTTCCAGGAGGTGTAATATGATTAATTTTAAAGCTATTTTCACAGCCCAGCTGGCTTCAGTGCTGAATGGGCAGCTTTCAGACGAAGCAATTGCAGACTTAATCGAAACGCCAAAGAATCCGGCATATGGCGATCTTGCTTTTCCCTGTTTTACACTTGCAAAAGCATTGAGGAAGTCACCTGCCTCTATTGCTGAAGAGACAGCGTGCCTGATTCAGGGACCGCATATCGAAAAAGCAGAGGCTGCTGGTCCTTACATTAATATCTTCTTTTCCAAAGAGTCAGCCGGTGCAGTCATAATGGAAAAAATTTTGAACGAAGGAAAAGAATATGGACAGCTGAATGATGGCGCAGGCAAAACAGCCGTGCTTGATTTCTCTTCGCCAAACATCGCAAAGCCCTTCTCCATGGGCCATTTGCGGTCTACGGTCATTGGAAACGCCCTCGGCAGCCTGGCCGAAAAATGCGGTTATACAGCGGTCAGAATCAACCACTTAGGCGACTGGGGCACACAATTCGGCAAGCTGATCACCGCTTATACAAAGTGGGGCAGCCCGGATAAAGTGAAGGAAAATCCCATAAAGGAACTGCTTAGCCTATATATACGCTTCCATGAAGAAGCAAAAGCTAACCCAGCCCTTGAAGATGAAGCGCGTTCCTGGTTCAAAGAGCTTGAAAACGGAAATGAGCAAGCTCAGGCACTCTGGAGCTGGTTTAGAGATGAATCATTGAAAGAATTCCAGCGGGTTTATGATATGCTTGGTATTCATTTCGACTCATACAATGGTGAAGCTTTTTATAATGATAAAATGGAACCCGTCATAGAGGAACTCATGGCAAAAGACCTGCTGGCTGAGTCTAATGGCGCAGAGGTGGTTCAACTGCCTGATGAAGACCTCCCTCCATGCCTGATAAAAAAATCCGACGGAGCGACTCTGTATGCAACACGGGATCTCGCTCGAGCTTTTTACAGAAAAGAAACCTATCAGTTTGATCATTCCCTATACATTGTCGGTCAGGAACAGAGCATCCATTTCAGACAGGTTAAAAGCGTTATTAAAAAGATGGGTTATGAGTGGGCGGATAATATGACACATGTCCCTTTTGGCCTCTATTTAAAAGATGGGAAAAAGATGTCTACCCGAAAAGGCAGAGTCATCCTTCTTGAGGAGGTCCTGAATGAAGCAATCCTTCTGGCAAAGAACAATATCGAAGCTAAAAATCCCGGCTTGGAAAACAAAGATGAAGTCGCTGAAGCAGTCGGCATCGGGGCTATTCTGTTCCATGACCTGAAAAATGACCGCATGAATAATATTGAATTTTCACTTGAAGATATGCTGACATTTGAAGGAGAAACAGGACCCTATCTGCAATACACCAATGCCCGGGCCTATTCTCTGCTCCGCAAGGCAGACAATGTTCCATCTGCCGAAAATGGGCTATCTGATTCTTACAGCTGGGAAATTATCAAGCTGCTCTATCAGTATCCTGAAAAAATCAGACAATCTTATATGCAGCTTTCCCCTTCTGTCCTGGCTAAATATTTGATTGATGTGGCTCAAGCCTTCAATAAATATTACGGACAGGTAAGAATATTGGAGAAAGATAACGGCATCAAATCAAGACTTACCCTTGTCAAAGCAGTCACAATTGTCCTTACCGATGGCATGCAAACACTCGGCATGAAGGTGCCCCAGCAAATGTAAAAAGAGAGGCCCATTATGGTCTCTCCTTTTTTGCCTTTGTGCGGGTATTTGCTTTCTGCATTTTCACAAGGCTTCTTACTAAAAATCCGCCGACAAAGATGGCCATCACCAGTAAGCCGGTATAATTCAAGTGTATTAACTTTAGAATCACACTTGCCACAGTAGCCATATATAAGGCTCCGAGCATATAGGTGATCTCTTCGTTTTCAAAATAGGAGGTAAGCTTCGCTCCAAATTGTGACCCTATGAGGCCTCCTCCTACCAGTGAAAGGCCAATCCAATAATCAATGGATATGGTTGAAGAATAAGAAACAAAGCCTGCAGTGACAATCAGCAGAATAGCAAACAAGCTGGTCCCTACTGCTTTTTTCGGCATCATCCCTAAATAAGCAACCGATAAAGGCACCATAATAAAGCCGCCGCCCACACCTAAAGTCGTAGAAACAAAGCCAGCAAAAAATCCAATGAGCACCATCTTCACAATAGATGGTGAAAGTTCAGAAGGCGGAACGTCGCCTGAGGCCGACTTTTTCCTGCTTTTTAACATACCTAAAGCAAAATAAGACAGGAGAATGATATAAAACAAAGGCACTGCCCACGTATCCCAGCCCTTTTCCTCAAGAAACAGCACAAAGGGGTGTGCAGCCTGAGTAGCTGCCATGCCGCTTAGTCCAAGTATCAGCCCTTGCTTAAGCCGTATATTCTTCATCCTGATATGAGCGAAGATGCCTGAAAGGGAGGTTCCAATTGAAAAAAGCAAACTCGTAGTGATCGCTTCTACAGGAGAAAAACCAAAGAGCATGAGAGTGGGAGTAAGAATGAATCCCCCGCCTACTCCAAAAAAACCGGAAAGCACACTAATAAGCGCTCCGAGTGTAATAAATAAAACGTATTCCATTTCAAATCCTCACTAACCGTTATGTCTTTCCAATTAAGCGGTACTATATCACTTTACCATAATCGTACAGAGTTATACTGCGGATTTCTAATTTATCTTATTTATAATTATTATAAATAAGTATTGATTTTAATTTAATATTTGTTATAATAAATATATAAACGACTTAGGGGGAATATAAAAATGGAAAAATTACATGCAGCATTAAATGTACAAATCGCAAACTGGAGTGTTCTTTATACTAAATTGCACCGCTACCACTGGTTTGTAAAAGGCCCGCTTTTCTTTACCCTTCATGAAAAGTTCGAAGAATTATATAATGAAGCAGCGGAAGTTGTGGATGAGGCAGCGGAACGCCTGCTTGCAATCGGTGGCTCACCGGCAGCGACATTAAAGGAGTTCTTAAGCATCACTACTCTTGAAGAGACTAATGGGGAAAAGAAAGCAGAAGATATGGTTGCCGCTCTTACTTCCGATTATAGACAGATTAAAGAACTATTAATTTCTTTAGCCCAGCTTGCTGAGGAGCAGGAAGATCAAGTGACAGGCGACTTCGCCATCGGCCTTATGGAGAAATTAGATACGCATATTTGGATGTTAAATGCCTACTTAGGAGAATAGACGATAATAAAGAAAGAGTCAGTGAGAAAAATCACTGGCTCTTATTTTTGTGAAAAAAAATCTTTCCCCTTTAGGATCACTGAGATGTTATGATTGACCTTGCCCCATATCCTCTTTAGAAAGGAGTATCCATAATGGCAAATTTAAAATATTCATTATTTATTTTTCTTGGCGCATGCAGTTATGGCATTCTGGCATCCATTGTAAAACTTGGACTCCAGGCCGGCCACTCTGTTCCTGAATTGACCGGAAGCCAATATTTATTTGGGCTCCTTTTGCTGTTGCTTTCTTTCCCATTTATCAAAAGAACGAAAATCACCCTTAAACAAACAGCAGCTTTGTTATTGACCGGTGCCTCCCTAAGTTTAACAGGCATTCTGTATGGAATGAGCCTCGACCGGAATCCGGCCTCCATCGCTGTTGTTCTCTTATTTCAGTTCACCTGGATAGGAATTCTTTTAGAAGCCCTATATGAAAGAAGGATGCCCAGTAAAGCAAAAGTCATTTCTTCGATCTTGCTTATTATAGGGACAGTATTTGCAAGCAACCTGATTAATTCCGGGTCACATCCTATTCAAGCTGATGGCCTGATCTATGGCTTATTATCTGCGGTAACATTTGCCGTATTCATTTTTGCGAGCGGCAAGGCAGGTAAGGGAATTCCAACCATTCAGAGGAGCATCTTCATCACATTTGGCGGACTTCTTCTGGTTGCAGCTGTTTCAGGCCCCGTCTTAATAAGCGGCGGCATTCAGCTTGAAGGCCTATGGAAATTCGGCCTGCTGATGGCATTGTTCGGAGCCATTTTCCCAATTTTATTTTTTGCAATCGGTTCACCCCATTTAGATTCAGGGCTTGCCACAATTGTAGGTTCTGCCGAACTCCCGGCTGCTGTTGCTGCGGCCATGCTGATTCTAGGCGAAAGAATTTCGGAAGCACAGACTTTCGGAATTGTGATGATCCTGATTGGAATCAGTATTCCGCAATTCTCATTGAAAAAAGCAGCAAAGAATCGATTTAGCACGTAAGGAATTTACGACTTAAGATTTATAGAAAAAAGACTTTGGAAATGACCTCCAACGTCTCTTTTCTATAAAGTCTATTATCTCATCGATAGGTTTTTATCATGTATTATGCGTGTCTATAACAACTGCTGTGTTTTGGTGAAGAGGCAGGATTCATAAAGCTTCCTTCTGTGTTATATCTTCCCCTGTCCGAATGAGCGCCACATTCGGACTCCATCTTCCTGTTTTCCTCTTCTTCTGTCCGAATGGGGCAAGTCAAACGCCCCTTCTGCGAAAACAATCTTGATAAAAGGACTGTTTACTCCTAAAAGCAGTGGGTATATGAAAGTATGCAATTCTACAAATTCTTTTAAGGAGTGACAATATTGGACAATAATCGGTACTGGGGCGGATTTGATTACCTTTTGGCCAAACTGCCTGATTTATTATTAGCACTATTAGTATTATTAGTTGGGTGGATGATTGCAAAAGCAATAGAAAAAGCCGTTTTAAAAGGGCTGCGCAAAACCAGCCTTGATGACAGAGTATTCCCTGATAAAGCAAATAGAAAGTATTCATCTGAGAAAATAATCAGCAAGATTATTTTCTATCTGCTGTTAGTGTTCGTATTTATCCTGTTCTTCAATATATTGGACCTCGATATTATCGCTGCACCTCTTGTGGGCATGTTCTCCTCCATAATGGCAGCAGTGCCGAGCATTTTAAAAGCAGCTCTAATTCTATTATTCGCATGGCTTATCGCCACCGGACTCAGCCTGCTGATCAGAAAGAGCGGCAGAACGCTCAAAGTTCAAGAAAAGCTTAGCAAATGGAATTTAACAGACCATAAAGAGCAGCCTGCCAATGTTATTGATAACGCAGCTAAAATTGTGTTCTATCTGACATTGCTGGTATTCCTGCCGGCTGTATTGGGAGCTCTAAACATGAATGGAATCGCCGGACCGTTCACCGGCATGCTTGAAAGCATCCTGGCCTTTTTGCCTAAGCTTCTTGCAGCAGCCCTGATTTTATTTGTAGGCTGGTTCGTTGCGAAAATCGTCCGTGATATTGTAACGAATTTCCTGCAGGCTATTGGAAGTGAAAAACTGACCGCAAGACTTGGCTTAAACCGATTGTTTGAAGGGACAAGCCTGGCATCTGTGATTGGCACAGTTGTGTTTGTTCTTATTCTGATCCCAACAGTCATTGCCGCTCTAGAGAGATTGGATATTGAAGGCATTTCCGGACCTGCCATTGCCATGCTGAATGATGTCCTGACGATGCTGCCGAATATTGCTGTAGCTATATTCTTCGTGCTGATTGGAGTTTGGCTCGGAAAATGGGTACGCAAATTCGTCTCCAGTTTACTCGAACGCATTGGATTGAATTCTTACTTCTCCGGTATGGGATTAAATAAGTCTGCTGCTGCAGGCAATGGTTTAAGCTTCTCCCAGGTGATTGGCTATATTGCAGAAGTGATTATTGTCCTGTTGTTTGTGGTACAGGCTCTTAATATCCTTGGCCTTGACTTCCTGGTAACATTGGCGACAGGTGTAATTGCCTACCTGCCTCATGTGATTGCAGCTCTTGTCATTCTTGGCGTAGGTTTGTGGCTGGGAGGTCTGGTTAAGAAATTGCTAAGCACGGTTCTTCAAGGACCGCATTATAAATTCCTTGCCAATATCGCTCAGGCAGCCATTATCGCGATTTCAATCTTTATGGCACTCGATCAGCTTGGTCTCGCCGCTTCCATTGTAAATGCTGCGTTCATTCTAACGCTTGGTGCACTTGCCCTGGCATTCGGCTTATCATTTGGTCTTGGTGGAAAGGATTTTGCAGCCAAGTATCTTCAAAAGCTTGATCGTAAAATTGAAGAAACAACTATTAACAAAGATGCCGATACGAAAGCAGTGATGAAAGAAGCCATGCCTGAAATGAAACCAGGCAACGCCACTAGTACTGTTGATAAACCGATTAACCCAACAAGTCCAGATCCGTCTATGAATCCTGCAAACGACCCATTAAATCCGCGCAATAACCGGATGGATGAAAACAATGGTCCATTGAAATAATTTTTGAAGCACGTCCCTGTGGGCGTGCTTTTTTATTTTCCAGGCTTTTTCTCTTCACAAAAACCTGCAATTTAAGTAAACTAATAATACCTATAAAACCAATGAGAAAGGTCGGAAAATAATTGGCAAATACACCGGTTTCTATTCCCCGTCCGCTCGTAAGAACCAATCAATGGTCGATCGTATTAAGTGTTTTAGCTTCGTGGCTTATCGGAGAAGCATGGATTCTTGCCATCCCCCTACTTGCAGGTATAATGGGCTTATTGTTCAGCTACAATCCCATTATGCGTACAGCAAAACATTTTCTGAGAAAAAATCCTGCTGATTACATTCCCGAAGACTGGGAGCAGCAGCAATTTAATCAAGTGATTGCCGTTGCCTGCCTGGCGCTGGGCCTAATAAGCTTTCTTCTGGGCTGGACAGCTGCAGGGTATGTTTTTACAGCTATGGTAGCCCTATCAGCATTTGTTGCCATTCTGGGATTTTGCATAGGCTGTTTTATCCGCTTTCAGTTCAATCAATATAAATACCGAAAATCATTAGATAAAGCTTAAGGCAGCCAACACGGCTGTCTTTTTCTTTTTCTTTTTCGTTTCCACTCAGCTAGTTTCAAAGGACTTTTTAAGGGGTACATATTTCATAAGTAAATCATTCTGAGGTGAAAAAATGAAAACTGCCAGTAAGTTTCTCTTAACAAAAGAGGATATGACTAACCCCGAAATTGTGCCTGAGTGGGTTATTCAAGAATATAAAACATTTCATGATACGGTTACAGATAAAACCTTCCCGTGCTATTTTGGAATGACTGCTGAGATGCGCGGCGAATTGAGATATGCCTATATTACACAGGAGGACTGGTCTAACCTGCCGGAAGCCCTCGAATCCTTTATCGAGCTATTTGACGCACCAAAACTGATTCGACATGGCTTGTTTGTATTTGTGGAGCCGGAAACAGATGAAAACCCGCTTGAACATTACAGAAAATATTTCTGGAATATCCTTCAGTACCTGCATAAGGTTGATACAAAGCCTTGGCCAAAGGATTATCCGACAGATCCTGACCATCATTTATGGGCGTTTTCTTTTGCCGAGGAACCATTCTTTGTGTTTGGAAATGCGCCTGCCTACAAGCAGAGAAAGACGAGGGATTTGGGCAATAGCCTTGTGCTCGGTTTCCAGCCGCGCCGCATTTTTGAAGGCCTTGAAGGCACCTCTAAAGGCGGCATCATGTCCAGGGAAAAAGTAAGGGAACGGGTTGAAAAATGGGATGGCCTCCCTACCCATCCAAACATCAGCCATTATGGCGATCCCGAACACCGTGAGTGGAAACAATACTTTATCGGTGATGACATTAAACCAATCGAAGGGAAATGCCCTTTTCATCATAAATAATTTTGAAAGCGCAGCGCCTAACGCACGAATTATCTTCGAGGAACGTCCATCTCCTAATTTTACCTGAAAAGCAAAAACTGCATAAATAAATAAGGAACCGTTCTCAGTATACGGTTCCTTATTTTAGGGTTATATATTGATTAATGAGACTGCCGATTGCGGACAGTAATTCTCTGCCCGCTGCCTGGCTTTGAAGCTGGTCCACAAGTACAGCGGCGTAAACAGTTTTTCCTTTATGGGTAAATATGCAGCAATCATGCTCTATTCCTGGAAGTTCGCCTGTTTTGCTGGCAACCTTGACTTTTTCCGTGTCTATCGTGTTTGCAAGTTTGTTTTTGTACTGCTGTTTTTCCAATATATCCAGTGCTTTTTGTGTGTATTTCCCGGTTAAAAGTGACTGCTCTGCCAACGCCTTTATGCCAGACACCATATCCCTGGCAGTCGTAGTGTTGTCCATGCCGTTTTTCAATGCCTCAAAGTCCATCATCTTCCTGTTTAATTCTGTACAATTATACCCCAAACCTTTGATTAGCTGATTGATTTTCTCTATTCCCAGCCTCTCAATGATTAAATTAGTTGCTGTATTATCAGATACAATGATCATGAGCGTCATTAAGTCTATAAACTTCACCTTCAGACCCTTGCTCATGGACTGCAATACCCCGGCTCCTCCAACCCGGGCAGCATCCTTCACCTCTGCTTCTTCATCAAGCTGAAGCATCCCTTTTTCTGCCTGTGAAAGCCCCGCGAGTAAAATGGGAACCTTAATCAAGCTTGCGGAAGAGATAACATCATCGGCATTTGTTTCGATTACACCATCTTCTGTATGGATATATACGGAAACGCGGCCGTCACAGCAGCTGGCCAATTTAAGAATTTCCGCTTTGAAAGTATGAAAGTTCATTTTATTTCGCAGCGGCTACTTGCGGCCGGTTATGGTCGCCCGTTACCTTTTCATTATATAAATGGCAGGCCACAAAGTGATCCTTCTCAATCTCCTGCCACTCAGGCTTCATGGAAGCACAGGCCTCCATCGCATAAGGGCAGCGTGTGCGGAATACGCAGCCGCTAGGAGGATTCATCGGACTCGGGAGTTCCCCTTCCAAAATAATTCTTTCCCGGTGATCCTCGACATCAGGGTCAGGGATGGGAATCGCCGACAGCAAGGCCTGTGTATAAGGGTGAAGCGGATTTTTATATAAGTTTTCGCTAGTGGTTAATTCCACTAGATTCCCCAAATACATAACGCCAATTCTGTCGCTGATATGTTTGACCATCGAGAGATCATGGGCGATAAATAAGTAGGTTAGACCTTTTTTCTTTTGAAGCCCTTTAAGCAGATTGACTACCTGGGCTTGTACCGATACATCAAGTGCGGAGATCGGCTCATCAGCAATAATAAATTCCGGATCAAGCGCCAAAGCCCGGGCAATTCCAATTCTTTGCCTCTGTCCGCCGCTGAATTCATGCGGATAGCGGTTGGCATGATCGCGGTTAAGACCCACATCCTCCAGAAGCTGATAGACCCGCTCAAGCCGTTCCTTTTTGTTCGGATATAATCCATGCACTTCCATGGGCTCCGAAATAATCTCCTGGACGGTTGACCGCGGATTTAACGAAGCATATGGATCCTGAAAGATCATCTGCATCTTCCTGTGAAAAGCAAATCTTTCTTTTTCAGTCATGGTATGGACATTCTTTCCGTCATAAAGGACTTCGCCTTCTGTACGGTTGTATAAACCAATAATTGTACGCCCTGCGGTTGATTTTCCGCAGCCGGATTCGCCGACAATCCCGAAAGTTTCGCCTTGTTTGATATGAAAGGAGACATCATCAACTGCCTTCAGAGTCTGGCCTTTCCCCATTGAAAAATGCTTTTTTAAATGATTGACCTGTAAGAGTGCTTCTTTTGACATATTTATTCCCCCGTCTCTTGCCAGTAACGTCTAGCTGCACATAATTCCTTTTCATAGATAGTATCTTTCAAGTCGATAATTTCGATGGTTTTACCGGTATTAGGAGAATGAAGCAGCTTTCCATCACCATAATAGATGCCTACATGATGGAGTTTGCCTTTTCCTTCTTCATAAGCAAAAAATAATAAGTCCCCGGGTTCAATGGCGTCAAGTTCAACCAGATTCCCTGCTTCCGCCTGATCATGGGCATCACGGGGGATGATATATCCATTTGCTTTGCACATAGAATAGCTGAAGCCTGAGCAGTCATATCCAAAGCTGCTCATGCCGCCCCATAGATATGGCAGGCCTAAAAATTGTACCCCCGCATCGATGATGTCTTTTCCGTTGCCTTTCCGTATAGCCCCGATTGATTCATACACCTGCACATCTTCAGGTTTTAGACATCCTGTTCCCTCAGGTGTCTGCACCTGAATCCACTCGGCTTCTTCTTTTAACACCGGGAGTATAGTTTGATAGCTTAGAACAAGTTCAGGCTCTCTATCATTAGAATAGAGCGTTGCCTTTTTCTTCTGAATGACCGCGGCCTTTCTGCTATCAAGCTTCCAATCTTCATTTTTTGTCAGCTGGGCTATCGGCACCCATCCAGGGTATCCTCTCCCGTCCTTAGAAGAAGGCTGGCTCGGCACAACAACATGAACCCACCCATCCTTCTCCTCCAATACAATTACTTCTTCTCCGTACAGAACTTGTGATTGAACAAGATTCCCATTGCAAAGTTCCAGCCTGGGTTCATATGTGAGTTTTTCAAGCCAGGAATCCAGATGAACTGGATTGGTGATGGCGTCAAGGTCTATTTCTCTTGATGAATCACTTGCTGTCCACAAGGTTGCAGCAGGAACCGAAACCAGCCATTTTTGCTGAATTGCCAAAACGAATTCCTCCTTTAAATTATCCATACTTTATCAGGAAGTTAGTTCCTGCTTGTTTACGATTAACGATACATTCCTGATGCCAAGGCCGTGTTCGGATGGCAGGGTGATTTTGCGGCCGGAATATTGAATTCCGCCTTCTACAATTTCTTTTGCCATCATCAATGGGGCGTCAAAATCAAAACGGGTTATATTCTTTTTGCTTGCGGCAAAGTGGGCTGCGGCCGTAATGCCGATCTTGGTTTCAATCATGCTGCCTACCATGCACTCCATCCCGCATACTTCAGCGAGCTGATTGATGATCTGCGCCTGATAAATACCGCCTGATTTCATCAGCTTAATATTAATCAAATCAGCACTTCGCGTTTTAATGATTTCAAATGCCTGCTTCGGAGAAAAGACGCTTTCATCTGCCATAATCGGTGTATCAACCGCATCGGTAACTTGCTTAAGGCCCTCTATATCCCATGCCTTCACAGGCTGTTCGACAAGCTCAATATTCAAGTCCAAAGCTTCCATTTTTCGAATGGCATAGATAGCATCCTTTGATTTCCAGCCCTGATTGGCATCCAGGCGGATTTTAATCTTAGGTCCGACTCGTGTGCGTATTTCTCTAATTCTCTCAATATCTGTTAAAATATCATCCTTGCCGACTTTCACCTTAAGGACATTAAAGCCTTGCTGAACATAGGAAACAGCATCTTCCCCCATTTCCTCCGGGCCATTGACGCTTACCGTATAATCCGTTTCCACCTCATTTTTATGCCCGCCTAAAAATTGGTAAAGAGGCAGTTTGCACTGCTGTGCAAGACAATCATACAATGCCATATCCACCGCTGCCTTTGCACTCGAATTTCCTATCAAAGCTGACTGAATTCCCTGGAAGATATCCTCATAGTTTAGAAGGCTCTTATTGACCAGCATCGGCTTTAATACATGATGAATGGCGGATTCGATGCTTGATAGGCTGTCTCCTGTGATCACCACAGTTGGAGGGGCCTCCCCCCAGCCGGCAATACCGTTATCGCAAGTTACTTTTACAACAATCGTTTCAGCTGTCTCAACCGTTCTCAAAGCTGTTTTAAATGGTTTTTTCAGTGGTACCGCAGCTCTAAATGTTTCGATCGTGTTTATTTTCATCCATACCACCCTTTTACTTAACGCCGCTTTCGATTATCAGCTTTTTACCGGCCGCATCCAATTTTGCACTTACACCTAATGGCACAGAAATATGCGGAGAGCAATGGCCGATATTAAAGCCCTTTACAGCCGGCTTATTCACCCTTTTTATATACGTATCAAGCACTTCATCCAGTTCTAAGGAAAGTTCTCTTTCCGGGACGCAATTATTAAAGTCCCCGATGATAAAGCCGGCCGCATCCTCAAGCTTCCCGGCCATATGCAGCTGGTTTAGCATGCGGTCGACCGCACGGGGCTCTTCATTGATGTCTTCAATAAGCACAAGCTTATCTTTTGTATCAATTTCATATGGTGTTCCAATCGTGCTGGACAGGAGAGACAGATTGCCGCCCGTTAAGATTCCTGAAGCACTCCCGCTCACCAGCGTCTCCAGATTCGAAATCCCTTCCGGATAGTCAAGCGTTACAGGCTTAAATAACTGGTTAAAATACTGCTTTGATAGTGGATCCGCATCCTCCTTGCCAATATCGGATGCCAGCATCGGGCCATGGAAGGTGACCAATCCTGTCTGCTGGCGGATTGCAGTATGCAGGAATGTAATATCACTATAGCCCCAGAAAATTTTCGGGTTTTCTTTAATAAGGCTGTAGTCAATTTGGGATGCAATTCTCCCTGTGCCATAGCCGCCGCCTGCGCAAATGATTGCTTTGACTTCCTTATCCAGAAACATTTTATGTAAATCTGCCAGCCGGTCCTCGTCATTTCCGGCAAGGTATCCATATTGATCAGTCACATGATCGCCCATTTTTACCTTTACGCCAAGCTCCTCCAAAAAGGCCAGGGATCGCTTTAGGTTTTCCTGATTGGGCGGGCTTGCCGGTGCTATAATTCCAATAGCATCGCCTTTTTCCAAGCGCTGAGGTTTCATTGCCATGCTGCCACATCCTTTTAGTTGTTTATTAGCATTATATGCTCCTTAAGTAAAAGCATTGTTTGGGAAATGAAATAATTGTCGAGGATATAAGCTAAAATTCGGGAAAATATATTATTTTTCGGGAAATAATTCAGAATGCTACTCTGAAAAAAAGGGATGTTCACACGAACACCCCTTTTCCTGTCACTTTCACGTCAAGCCGAAGAAGTATTACTTTTTATCTGCCCATTTAAGCTCCAGGTATCCAACCGGATGGCGGACGATTCCTGAAACTGCATCATTATAGAGATAAACCTGGTTGTAGTAATGGATAGGGATAATCGGCATTTCTTCGAATAAGATTTTTTCAGCTTCATACATCAGTTCAAAGCGTTTTGCTTCGTCTGCTTCATTCTTTGCATCTTTAATCAGCTGATCGTATTTCTCGTTGCTCCAGCCAGTGCGGTTCATGGAATGTCCTGTCTGGAAGTTTTCAAGGAAGTTGATTGGGTCAGCATAGTCAGCAAGGAATGAGCTGCGTGATAATTGGAATTTAAGCGCTTTTTGTTCTTCAGCAAATACATTCCATTCCATGTTGGCAAGCTTTACTTCAACGCCAAGGTTTTCTTTGAACATTTGCTGAAGTGCTTCAGCTATTTTCTTATGTGTATCATCCGTGCTGTATGTTAAGGTAACTTCCGGAAGCTTATCATATCCTTCTTCTTCCATGCCTTTTTCAAGTAATGCCTTCGCTTCTTCTGCATTTGTTTTTACAAGGTCACCCGATACTTCACGGAAATCTTTTCCTGTAGGATCAGCAAAACCATATGAAACAAATCCATATGCTGGCTTTTCACCATTCTTTGTGACGAAATCAACAATTTGCTGCTGGTCCACTGCCATCGCAAATGCTTTACGGATGTTTAGATTCTGGAATGGCTCCATGTTTACATTAAATCGATAGAAATAATCTCCAGCCTGGTCTTCAACCTTTGCTTCTCCCAGCAGCTGCTCGCTTAGCTCAGAAGGTACATCAGATACATCCAGTTCTCCCGATTGATACATTTGATATTCTGTATTTGTATCATCAATGATTGCCCAGTGAATTTTATCAAGCTTTACAGTCTCAGCATCCCAATACTGATCGTTTTTCTCCATCACAAAATGGCTGTCATGCTCCCATTCCGTTAAGTTGAAAGGCCCATTTCCGACAAAGGATTCAGCTTCAGCAAACCACTTCGGATTTTCTGTTGCAACTTTTTCGTTAATTGGGAAAAACGCAGGATTAGTAATCACACTTAAGAAGTAAGCTTGCGGACTAACTAAAGTAACTTCAAATGTTTTGTCATCAACTGCTTTTACTTTTACCTCATCAGCTGATCCTTCCCCATTGTTATAAGCTTCTCCGCCTTCAATGAAGTAGCCGAGGAAAGCGGCTGAAGAACCAGTATCAGGATTTAAAAGGCGCTTCCATGCAAATTCGAAGTCACCTGCAGTTACAGGATCACCATTTGACCATTTTGCATCCTCACGGATATGAAAGGTGTAAGTCTTTCCATCTTCTGAGATATCCCATTTTTCAGCAATTGCTGCTTCTGGTTCATGATCTTGCCCAAGACGGGTCAAACCTTCCATCAAGTTGTTCAGTGCGCTCCAGGAAACAGAGTCAAAGCCGATAGGAGGGTCAAACGAAGTCGGCTCCTGGCCATTGTTCAAATAAAGTACTTTTTCAGCACTTTCTTCTTCTTTCTTGCCATCATCCTTGCTGTCTGATTCATTGCCGGCATTTTCATTTGCCGTACAGGCTGCCATGACAAATAGCAATACGCCCGCCAGCAGCAGTGATAAAAACTTTTTCATTCTTTTTCCCCCTCTTAAAATATATTTCTTTATCTATCAGCTGGCTGTTTGACAGCTGATAGAATCATAACTTTCAAAGTACCGGTCCGGCACTTTGAAAGGAAAAACCTATTTTACACCTGCAAGCATTTTCTGTGCCCGCTCATCCTGGAGCCAGCAATCTACATGATGATCCTGGCTTAAATGAGTTTTATATGGATAGACCCGGTCACATACTTCCATTGCGAAGCCGCATCTGGCAGCAAATGGGCAGCCAGCCGGCGGAGCGAATAAATCCGGAGGTGATCCGCCAATGGGAACAAGATCAGCTCCGTCCAAATCAAGACGCGGAACTGAATTCAGCAGGCCCTTCGTATAGGGATGCTGAGGATTATAGAAGATTTCCCTTCTTTCACCAGCTTCCACTATTTTTCCTGCATACATCACGGCAATGCGATTCGCTACTTGAGCGACAACCCCCAGGTCATGGGTAATGATGATTATAGATACCCCTGTTTTCCTCTGTATATCTTTAAACAAATCCAATATTTGAGCTTGAATCGTTACATCAAGTGCTGTAGTGGGTTCATCGGCAATCAGCACTTCCGGTTCACAGACAAGGGCCATGGCAATCACAATCCGCTGCCTCATCCCTCCGCTGAACTGGTGCGGATAATGCTTCAATCTTTCGGACGGATTTGGAATCCCAACTAAATTTAGCATTTCCAGGGCCTTTTTACGGGCATCCTGCCGGGAAATGGATTCATGCTGCATAATTCCTTCAATAATTTGCTCCCCAATGGTAATCGTAGGGTTCAAAGCGGTCATTGGATCCTGAAAGATCATCGAAATGTCTGCACCGCGAATATCCCGCATCTCAGACTCTTTTAATTTAGTCAAATCCTTCCCTTTAAAAAGGACAGCGCCATCAGCTATTCTCCCTGGCGGGGATGGAATCAGCCGCATGATGCTCTGGGAAGTCACGCTTTTTCCGCAGCCGGATTCACCGACTATCGCAAGGGTTTCTCCCTTATACAAATCAAATGTTACTCCCCTTACAGCCTGGACTTCACCGCCATAAGTGGTAAATGTGACATGCAGGTCTTTTACTTCCAGTACTTTCTCCATGCTGCTACCTCCTTAACTTCGGATCGAGGGCATCCTGCAATCCATCTCCGAGCACATTAAATGAAAACATGGTCAGGGAGATGAAAAAGGCAGGGAAGAACAGGCGCCACCAGTGACCTGATAGGATTGTAGACAGCCCATCATTAGCCATGGATCCCCAGCTGGCAAAAGGAGGCTGAATGCCTAATCCCAGAAAGCTCAGGAACGCCTCTGCAAAGATGGCTGACGGAACGGTAAGTGTCATCTGTACAATAATAGGGCCCATTGTATTCGGCAGCAGGTTTTTCTTAATAATCCTCGAAGTTTTTGTCCCAAAAGTCTTTGATGCCAGTACAAATTCATAGTTCTTAATCTGCAGAACCTGCCCGCGGACAATCCGGGCCATCCCAACCCAGCCCGTCACAGAAAGGGCAAATATAATCGTGAATAAACCTGGTCCCATTACGACGCTGATTAAAATAACAACAAGCAAATAAGGAAGTCCATATAGAATTTCCACAACCCTCATCATGGCATTATCTGTTCTGCCGCCTTTATAGCCGGCGATACCACCATAGATGACTCCGATTGCAAAATCAATCATGGCAGCAACGATTCCCACGAATAAGGAAATTCTTGCCCCATACCATGTTCTGGCGAATACATCTCTGCCAAGCTCGTCAGTGCCGAACCAATATTTCGATGATGGCGGAAGGTTCTGATTGGTCAGAGACTGCTCAGATACACTATGCAGAGAAATCATCGGTCCAAAAATAGACATAAAGGCTAAAGCAATAAGAAAGAATAGACCTGCCATTGCCAGCTTATTTTTCAAGAGCCGGCGCCATGCATCCTGCCAATAGGAAAGGCTCGGCCTTACAACTGCTTCCGCTGCATCCTGGTCCTTGGCCTTAGGCACAAACCAATCATCCGGAATATCGGGTGCAAGATTGCGGTCATCATGCTGTTTTCGCAGTTCCATTAGCTCGCCTCCTTTTTGTGCAGCTTAATTCTCGGGTCTAAAATTCCGTATGCAATGTCCACAAGGAACAGCATAATAATCAATATTGAACTGTAAAAAACGGTGGTTCCCATTATGACGGGATAATCACGTGTATTGATGCTTTCTACAAAATACTTTCCCATTCCAGGAATGGCAAAGATTTTTTCAATGACAAACGTACCTGTCAAAATGCTCGCTGCCAAGGATCCCAGTACAGTTACGACAGGCAGAAGGGCATTCCTCAGTGCATGCTTAAACACAATTTTCACCGGTGATAAGCCTTTTGCTTTGGCTGTTTTTATGTAATCCTGAGTCAGCACCTCCAGCATGCTTGAACGTGTCAGACGGGCGATAATCGCCATGGGCCCGGTCGCAAGCGCCAGAGTCGGCAGGATCATATGCTTCGGACTTGACCAGGTAGCCACCGGCAGGATTGCCAGGTTGACAGCAAGCTGCTGAATTAACAGTGTGGCAAGCACAAAGTTTGGCACTGATATGCCCAGAACAGCAATGGTCATCGCTAAATAATCAATAAAGCCATTGTGCCGGAGGGCAGCTATGATTCCGAGGGCAATTCCCGAAAAAACTGCCACGATCAATGTGACCATTCCCAGTTCGAAAGACACCGGAAAACCCCGTCCGAGCATTTCATTAACCGTCTGGGAAGATTTTTTAATAGATGGCCCAAAGTCGAATGTCACAACGGACTTCAAATACATCCCATATTGGACATAGAGCGGCTCATCCAAATGGTAGAATTTTTCCAGATTCCGCTGGACCGCTTCACTTGTATTTCTTTCTTCATTAAAAGGCGACCCCGGTATGGAATGCATTAAGAAAAAAGTCAGAGTGATAATGAACCAAAGTGTGACGACCATTGCGATAAGGCGTTTTATTATGTATCCAGTCATTCATTAACACTTCCTAACAGAATGTAGTTCTCATGGCCAGCTCAGTCATCACCAGCATCGCCTGGTATGCTTCAAGAATATCTTTAGCCTGATAGCGGACAATGGTTGTATTCTCTTCTATCTCCGCACCAGGCATTAAAGCAGCCCACTCAGCCTGGCCATAGTTGGCAAATTCAATTTTCAATACAGGGTTTTCTGGCGGAACAAGCGGTTCTACAAGTTCCTTCCTGCTAAGAGCCTCTGCTGCTTTTTCTCTTAAAAGCTGTCCGGCTTTTGCAGGTGTCAGCGATTTCACGCTTGAACGGGATATCGTCTCCTTTACAACCGCAGTGGTGACATTCGGAATTAATTTTTCTGCTTCCAGAGCCGCCTGGTCATCTCCGGCCACCATAAGGACCGGTACGCCATGATAACCTGCCACATAAGCATTAAAGCCCATTTCCCCAATGGCATGGTCATTGATGTACATATGCCTAACACCGAATATCATGGAGTGGGACATCACTCCCTTCATGGAAGCACGTGCATGATAACCAACAAACATGGCACCGCTAAAGGTTGAGTCAAGCCCCTGAACCATTGAGTATGGCTTCACATCGCCCGTAATCAGCTGTGTTTCAGGATGCATCCTTTCAATCAGCAGGTTATTCATTTTCGAGTGGCTGTCATTTACAATAACCTCGCTGCAGCCCTCATCAAAGGCAGCTGTTACCACATGATTTGCTTCATCAGTCATGATTACCCTGCTTCGTTCATAATTGTGCTTCGAAGAGTCTACATGTGTGTGATCAGCCAGACCCGTTATTCCTTCCATATCAACAGATAGATAAAGCTTCATTTGAATCCCCCAAATATTATATTGTTATAGTTTTATATTATAGATTATTTGATATTTTCTGTAAAATTTACCTCCAATCTGCCTTATACAGGCAGAATGCAAAAAATCCAGCTATCGGAGAAAATAATGCTCTTCTCTGATAGCTGGATTTCATCTGCGGAAAACAGAAAAAGCAGCTTTACTTATTCATAATTTGTGTATATTTTATATGGGCATTTTTAAAGGCAACCATTAGCGCCTTTTGCGAGGAGCCGAAGTAGCGGCTTTCGATTTCTTCCATTACCTTGTCTGCTTCCAGTATGGATTTGCCGACAAATATAGATTTAATAAATAATGAGGTTAAGTTAATGGTAGATGAGCATTCTGCATCTACAATTTCATCTGTGTCCCTGTCAATTACAAGACCTATAAAGAAGCCATTGTATTTTTGCATAATCGGATTGTTCAATGATGTTTTGCTGTCTCCGATGATATAGACGGTATTTTGTCTGTACATGAACTTGCCTCCTGCAGAACCGGATATTATATGAGGCGTTTATGAGGCTATCATAAACATTCATTATAATGCATGGCCCGTACCAAAATTGTAATACAACAGAGGCTCTATTACAATCACTTTTCAATACTTTTCTAAATATTTTATCAATTAACGCTGTTCCTTTTAAATTTTACTTAATTAGTTTTCAGTGCTGCTTTGCCCGGCAAGTCTCAATGCATACTGCAGGAGGTCCTCCCCGCTCATAAGCTTGTCTCCCCCACCCTGTGCAAATTGAGGGTTCCCCCCGCCTTTGCCATTAATTTTCTGCAGAAGTTCTGCGGAAAGGCTCTTCATATCAGGCCCGGAATCCTTTCCTCTGGCACATACAAATTGGAGCTTATCAGCGGTTTCATTGATTAGGATAGCAACTGCATTTTCAGATTGGGAGGCGATTAGGCGCGCCAGTTTCTGCAGCTCCTGAATGGAGCGTCCCTCAGAGACTTTGCTGATCCACTCTCCGTTCCCTGTTGTGAACATTTCTTTTGCTTCATAAGCTAACAGTGCTTCCTTTGCTGCTTCCAGTTGTTTCTCCAGGTCCTTTCCATTTTCAATCAAACGGCTGGCCGCTGACGGCAAGTCCTTTTCAGGTGCATTAAGAAGCTGGCTAAGATTTTTGGTAATCTCATGTTTGGTCTGAAGCTGCGCAAGGATCCGGCCCCCACAGATAAACTGCACACGGATTTTCTTTTTTTGGCGTTCCCAGTCTAATACTTTAATGCCTGCAACCTGGCCGGTTGAAGATGGATGGGTTCCGCCGCATCCGTTATAATCAAATTCCGGAATCATCACAAGCCGAATGTCTTCACTTACAGACAGCTGCTTGCGAAGGGGAAATTGGGAAGCTTCTTCCGCACTCACCCACCTGGCTTCAATTGGACGGTTCTCAAGGATGATGCTATTTGCCAGCCTCTCCGCTTCCTCTGCATGCTGGACCCGCAATTCACTGATTTCCAGGTCAATGGTTAATGTTTCTTTGCCTAAATGAAAGCTGACCGTTTTATAGCCGTAAAGCTCTTCAAAGGCAGCCGATAATATATGCTGTCCTGCATGCTGCTGCATATGGTCAAACCGTCTGTTCCAATCAATTTCTCCTGATACACTGGACCTGGACGGGTCTAGCTCCCTTTCTATATAGTGACGGATTTCCCCATCCACCTCGTCGACATCCACTACTTTTACGCCATTTAGTGTTCCCTCATCATGTGGCTGTCCTCCGCCAGTTGGATAAAAGGCCGTTTCTTTCAGGACGGCATATATCCTTTCCATGTCATCTGCTGCCTGATATACAAGTTCCGTTTCAAATGTTTGGATATATGGGTCTTCATAATAAAGTTTATTCAAAGCGAACCAACCTTTCTTGTGACTATTCTATTTTTAAACTACCGATTATGCAGTTACAGGTCAAGCCACTTATTAGTCAAGGGTAAATTATTAGTAATTTTATCCACGCGGTTTATGGCTGTGATGAAAAAGGTATGTACACCAATAGATAAGCAATAAATTATAAGGAGGATGATGAACATGGCAACAAACAAGCATATTGTAGGTGCATATGATACAGAGCAGGAAGCTATACAAGCGGTTGAAAAGTTAAGAGCGGAGGGATACCGTCCTGAAGACATTTCCGTAATCAGCAAAAATAAAGATGATGTAGATGCCGTTACAGAAGAAACAGGCACAAAAACGGAAGAAGGATTAGCTGCCGGAGCGGCAACAGGCGGAATTCTGGGAGGACTAACAGGTCTTCTGGCCGGTGTAGGCGCATTGGCGATTCCCGGAATCGGGCCGATTGTGGCAGCAGGACCAATCGCTGCTACATTAACAGGCGCTGCTGTTGGCGCAGGAGCCGGCGGTATAGCAGGAGCACTTATCGGCATGGGCATTCCTGAAGAGGAAGCACATCGTTATGAAGCTGATGTCAAATCAGGGAAAATCCTTGTGTTAGTTGACCCTGAGACTAAGTCCGCAGATTTTACTGACGGCTATACAGATACAAACCGTTCTGTTCTGGAAGGAGACAGGACAACCTATACAAACGCTGATCCTTTAAATCCCGGAGAGCTTGACCGCGGAACGAATGCTTTTAAGGATAACACCAGAAACAGCAGCAGTGTTTGGACAGATGAGAACCTGGACTCAAACCGTCCGCTTAGCGAAAAGCTTGACGACACGAAAACAGATGACTATACAGACCGTACTGTTTCTGCCTACAACGATGATGTGGATACCCGCTACAGAGATACTTATGATTTTAATAACGTAAGGGAGAACCGCAATAACCCTTATAAAGGATAAAGAAATAGGAGCTTTTCCCAAGAAAGGGATGAGCTCCTTTTTTGCGTACATATAGATAATGGCATGAGCTCTCACATTTCAATACTGGATTTCGATTGAATAAATTCCAGATTTTTCAGGTTTGTCCGAATTATTTTCAAAGTTATACTTAAATGTAATGGAATGGAAAAACAGAAATCTAGCGGGGGGAAATGATAATGAGAAGAGTGTTGCCAGCACAAATTATTTCTCATAGTCAATTTGGTTACAAAAAGATACCATCAAGTGTCCAATGCGAGTGCCCTAAATGCAGTAAACCGAGCCTTTTTACGATAAAGGCAAATTATAATCATACAAGCAAGTCCAGCATACTTTCGCATGGAAGTTGTTCTGCCTGCAAAAAGGAATCGGTTTTTATCATGATTCTTAACCAAGCTGAACAATCCAGTGACGAGACTATTCTCTATATCTATGACCCCAATTCAGCGAAAGAGCTCCTGACTCAGCTTGAAAAAATAAAGGAAGTGCCGGGAGACCTGACAAGAGCCTACCGATCGGCTTTAAATGTCAGCTATTCCAAAGATACGGTTGCTACTGCCGTGATGTCCAAACGGGTACTTGAAAGCATACTGAAGAACTTCCTCGGCGAGGAGGTCAAGGGGCAAAACCTTTCAAAACAGTTTGAACAGCTGCCAGAGCATGTTGATTTAGCAAGGCCTCTGCAGTCTTTAAGCCAGCTGGCACAGCCAGGCAGCGCTTTTTACCAGATGCTTGATCTTGAAAAGGATATTGATCAGGAAATGGCTTCTCTGCTGATGGAGCTTTTAGAAAGTTTAATAGAGTACTTATTTGTCCTGCCGAATAAAATTGAATTGCTGCAGCAAAAACTTAATCAAAAACTGCACTAACCCCACAATTAACCCCCTTATCTTTTCTGATTAAGGGGGTTAATTTTTAATCTAAATTATTCAGCTGTTTCCTGATCTGGTCTTCTGCCTGCTTTAAAATTTCTTCGTCGCCGGCTTCTTTATTTGTAAGGATATTCGTTTGATATTTTAAACCTTCATAGTCAACAGTTACTGTAATTTCTTTCATCTCTCTTGGTCCTTTCCTGATGTTTTATTATATAAATACCAACAAAAGGACGATTTAAAACTTCACTATGCCGGTTTCACATACTCTTCGAAAATACTTGCCAGCCTTTCCTTCATTTCCTCTTCCGTTACAACTAGGCTATGGCTGCCCATTTTTGTTTTAAGAATAAGTTCAAAGCCTTCATTTACTTCTTGAGAAAAACCATAGTATTTATGATCCAGATCGATTTTTTTGAAATGGAAGGATTGCAGCTTATTCCATGGAATAAACTTGCTTCCGCTTATAAAGCCGTCATCATAGACTGCAAATACATTCAGCAGATCCCTGGCATTGATTAAAGGGATAAACAGCAGATAGAGATACGTCCAGCTGAATTTCATATTATATTTTCCGAATATAAACATGGCAATTAGAAAAACCAGCATGATAGCATACATTGTTAGTCCCAGCTTATTTTCTGAGATAACAGGTGCACTTGCAGATTTCTGGGGGAATTTCCTTACGGTTTTCAGGTCCGTCTTGCCAAAAGGAATAAGGGCTGTTTTCTTCTTCATTTTCGTTATTAAAATGATGTAATGATAGCTGTAATAGATAACAATTAACAAAAATAGAACCTCGAAAATTAATTTCATCAAACCCGCCTCCTTAATAATCTTTACGTTTAACCAAAAGATAAAGTTTCACCTCTACAAGAAATGTCAAATTTATGATTGTGAAAACAAACCAATTCGAATATAATCTAATTAGATGATTATCTAATTATTTTTTTGTTAACAAATTAGATATATGTCGAATTAACATTCGCAGAGGTGCGGAAAAAATGACAAATTGGACTGTATGGAAACAGGAAAAAAATTATCAAAAGCTCTTTTGGGCTGGCGTCATTAATGGAATTGGAAATCGCTTCACACAGGTTGCGCTGCTTGCCCTGCTATACCACGTAACAGGTTCCGGAGTAGCCATTGGCCTCTTATTTGCCATCCGCATGGCACCTTTTTTCTTCATTGCCCCATTAGGAGGAATTCTTGCGGACCGCTTTTCAAAAAAGGCCATTCTGGTGACAGTAGACTTGTTGAGAGTGCCTGCGGTCCTAGGGCTGCTTTTCGTAAAAGAAACTGGGGATTTATGGATTATTTACGCAAGTGCATTCCTCATCTCAATGGGAGAAGCGATCTACTCCCCGGCCAGGATGTCTGCGATACCTGCTCTTGTAAAATCAGATAGACTCATATATGTGAACGCGATTGAACAAATCATGATCGGAGCCGTCCTCATTATTGGTTCAAGCACCGGAGGAATCCTTGCCTACTTTCTGGGAAACCATGCTGCATTCATGATTAACGGCCTTACCTTCCTTTTATCAGCATATCTAATCTCCAGGATGGTTTTCCCGGATGTCTCTGAGGTAAATAGAAAAAAAACCAAAACATCTGCAGCGATTTCACCAGCGAGACTTATTCTTGGCTCCTCCGCACTGATTGCCTTTTTTATCATGATGCTGACCATGCCGCTCGCCAATGGAATTGATAATATTCTTGTAAGCATTTATGGGCTGGAAGTTTTTAATATGGGAGAATTGGGTGTTGGGTTTATGTATGGCGCATTGGGGATTGGACTCATTCTAAGTTCATTCTTTTCTCATATGATCAAGAAGGGTCTCCTGATACTCGCGATCCTCTTTATTGCTTTGGAAGGTACTGGCCATATTTTATTAAGCCTCGCACCAAGCTTTTATGCAGCACTTTTCACCGTTGTGCTGATCACCTTTGCGGGCGGCCTTGGCAACATATGCCTGGATACGGTCATGATGAAATTTATACCCCGATCCAAACAAGGAACCTTTTTTGGTTTAATGCAGATGGTTTCAAATCTTTCCCTGGCTATCTCCATGGGCACAGCAGGATTCCTGCTGGAAGTTTTTGCTCCGAGGACTCTTAGCCTGATTATTGGCTTATCGTATCTTATTTTTACTATTATGTATGCACTTCTGTTTGCAAGAGTAGATCTTGTGAAAGAAAAGAGGGAGTTCATCAGGGGTATTTAAGATTTTGTTAAGAGTCTGAGTAATGTTTGCACTATGATCTGGCAGGGAGGCTGATGTAACGCGAAGTGACCGAAATAGTAGAAATCTGACCGAAAAATATGGTGAGGTGACCGATAAAATAAAAATCTGACCGATATCCATGGTGAGGTGACCGATAAAAAGGAAAATTGACCGATATCCTCGCACATGATATGAAAATATTAAATATTGGCAGTAAAAGACAGCCCAAATTCAATGAAAAATTTAATTTCCAACTAAAATCGCAGAAAAGAATAATTATAGCCCCTTAAAAGACGGAAAAGCCCTGCAGACTATTATATCCTGCAGGGCTTCCTTTTAGTTTTCTTCGATTTCTCTGCGGTTCTTCTTAAACATTTTAGATAATACTTCGTACACGATTGGCACAATGATAAGGGTCAATAGCGTCGAACTTGTCAGACCCCCGATAACGGTAATGGCAAGGCCTTTAGAGATAAGCCCTCCGCCTCCAGAGCCGATGGCCAATGGAATTAATGCACCAATTGTAGCAATGGCTGTCATCAGGATTGGGCGAAGTCGGGTTGCTCCCGCTTCCAGCACCGCTTCCCTCATAACCAGACCGTCACGTTCCATATGGATGATCCGGTCCACCAGAACGATAGCATTGGTTACGACAATACCAATTAGCATTAATAGTCCCATCATGACCGATACAGAAATGGTTTCGCCGGCAATTAATAAGCCAACGAAAGAACCAATCACGGCAAATGGAAGGGAGAAGAGAATCGCAAATGGCGCCACTCCTTCACGGAATGTAACGACCAGAATGAAGTACACAATCGCGATGGCTGCAAGCATCGCAGCGCCAAGCTGTGTGAACGTCTCGGTCATATCTGCCTGAACACCCGCAACTCCGACGGTTACACCCTTAGGCAGATCCAATTCATCAATCGCTTCATCTGTTTTAGAAGTAGCCTTTGTGATGTCATCACCTTTTACCGTACCTGACACGGTTGCGTAGTACTCGCCTTTACTGCGGGCAAGCGTATTATGCGTTGTACCTTCTTTCACTGTGACAAGCTCGGAAAGAGGCATAGTTGTACCCATTGCTGTCGGCACCTGTGTTGCCAGGATATCATCAATGGATTTCGGCTGTTCCGCCTGCTCCTGCTGGACAATGACTTCAAGCGTCTCACCGTCTTTTTCAATCGTTGTCAGAACATCCTTGGTGTTTGACGGGTTCAGCATCATGACAATTTGTCCGGCTGTCAGACCGTACTGCAGCAGTTCATCCTGCTCAACATTGAAGGTATATTCAACAAAGGCGTCTTCTGCACTTGAAGAAACGTCCTCTAATTCTTCATTTTCCTTCATTACGTCTTCTACCATTTTGACAGACTCATTCAGTTTATCTAAATCTTCACTGTAGAATGTGTAGCTGACTTCATTGGTTGAACCGGACATAGATGAGAAGTTCTGGCTCTTCCATTCACCTGATTGTCCGATATTAAACACATAATCTTCAATTTCTTCACGGACTTCAGGAAAATTATCCATTTCAGGGTCAAAGATCAGATACATTAAGGCTCCGCCTGCTCCTCCGCCCATCATGGCAGCCATTTGATCCGCTTCTTCGGTTACAGATATTTGAACGATGTCAATATCATCACGCTTCAGCATCTCTTCTTCTACTGCTTCAACGTTCTTTAAAGTTTCATCTTTAAGTTCTCCAGCTTCAGGCGTGTAAGTTAGATACATTACTTTCTCTTCTTCACTTCCCATAAAGCTGAATCCGATCATTGGTGTCAGAGCTAAGCTTCCCGCCAGCAATACAACCGCAATGATGGATGTAATAATCTTATGATTAAGAGACTTCTCAAGAATGCCTTTATACCATTTTGATAGCTTTCCAGCTTCCTTATGGCTGCCTTCCGTTTTTTCGCTGTACAATTTCTTTCTAAACAAGAAGTGAGACAGCGCTGGAACGATTGTAATGGCCACAAGGAGTGAAGCGCCAAGTGCAAACGTCATCGTCAAAGCGAATGGCATAAACAGCTCGCCGACCATGCCTCCTACAAAAATGAGCGGTGCAAATACGGCAACCGTTACTAATGTTGAGGAAAGAATTGGCTTGAACATCTCAATCGTAGCTTCACGGATAAGTGCCCGCCCAGTTAGTTTTTCTTCTTTTAAATGCAGGCGGCGGTAAATATTTTCAACCACAACGATAGAGTCATCGATCACACGGCCGATAGCAACCGTGATGGCTCCAAGCGTCATAATATTCAAGGTAATATTCATCCAGTTCAGCAGCAGCAAAGCCATGAAAATCGAAACTGGAATGGATACGATTGAAATAATCGTGGATTTAAAATCACGCAGGAACAGTAAAATAATCAAGACTGCGATCAGCCCGCCAAACACGGCTTTTTCAATCATGGTTGAAACAGATTCTTCAATCGGCTTGCCCTGATCAAGTGAAAGATCTATAACAAGGCCCTCGACCTTTTCTTTTTCTTCCTTGATTAGTTCTTTGACACTGTTGACCACTTCAACGGTGTTTGCCTGCTGTTCTTTCACAATTTGAATCGCAATGGCATCATCACCATTTGTACGGGAAACGGATTGTACTCTGCCGACAGTATCAATCTCGGCAATGTCACTCAGCTTCACAAAAGGTGACTGGTTTTGTGCGGTTGGTGTTACCGGGATAAGCATGTTCTTTAATTCATCCTCGGTCATGAACTTGCCGTCTACTGCGACAGCCTGTTCTCCTTCCTCAAACTCGTAAAGTCCCAATGATACAGCCATGTTGCTCGCCTGGATCATTTCCTTTACTTTATCTTCGGTCAGCTCAAGCTCAGCCAGTTTTTCTTCGTTGTATGTGAGCTGCACCTCTTCCACATGCTGACCAGTGATGGTCGCTGATGCTACACCCTCAATTTTCTCAATTTTTGGCAGTATGATATCTTCTACAGTTGAGGTTAACTCAATAATATCCTCTGATTTACTGCTTACACTCAGTGCAGCAACCGGCATCATATTCATGCTGATGGCCGTGATGGAAGGTTCCTGTGCTCCTTCCGGAAGCTCCACTGCATCAAGAGCTGATTGGAGAGCGCGCTTGGCTTCATCCATATCAATACCATATTCATATTCCACTTGGATATTTGACATGTTAGAATATGAATTTGAGTAAACTGATTTAACATTTTCAAGGCCTTCTACGGCTTTTTCAATTGGGATGGACACATCTTCCATCACTTTTTCAGGAGTCGCCCCCGGATATACGTCCATTACCATTAAGTAAGGAATTGAGACATCCGGAATGGTCTCCATATTCATTCGTGTACCTGAATAGATGCCAGATACCGTGATAATAATTGTTAACAGCCAGACTGCAAGTTTATTCTGCAGGACAAAATTCACTAAACCTTTCACTTGTGCACCTACCCTTAATTGACTTGTTAGACTCAATTACATATAATAATGACTGATTGGTCATTTGTCAATCAAAAAGGAGTGACACCATTACATGAACAAAAAGCAATTAATTATGGAAAGCGCACTTGAACTCTTTGCGAAGCAAGGATTTGAAGCTACCTCTGTTCAGCAGATCACAGAGCACTCCGGTATATCCAAAGGAGCTTTCTACTTATCATTCAAATCAAAAGATGAATTGATCATGGCTTTGATTGATCATTTTATGGAGCAATTCATTTCAGATATTGACCACATAGTCAAAGACCCGAATAACAATGGTGAAGAGCTTTTAGTGAAGTTTTTTTACACAACATTCCACTCCTTTCAAAAGCATTCAGACTTCGCCAAAATTTTCATTAAAGAACAGGCGCATACATTCAACGAAGAACTGATATCAAAAGGGCGTCACTTTGACCAATTAATCGATGACATCACCCTTTCCATGCTTGATCAGTTATACGGAAAGACTGTCCAGCATACAAAATACGATTTAATCTATTGCATCAAAGGCTTTATGCATGTGTACTCTCATTTATTTTTATTTTTCAATGTTCCTTTGGATCTGGACCTTCTGTGCCGATCACTTGCGGAGAAGACAGAACTTCTTGCCAAGCATTCGACTATCCCGTTTATAACCGATGAGCTATACGAGATGTTCAGGAAGACGGGACATGAAGAGATGACTCACGGACAAATAATTGAAATTATGGAGCAAAAAATTGAGGAATTAGAAGACTCGGTTGAAAAAGAATCCCTCATCCTGCTAAAGCAGGATGTGCTGGAGCGCAGCCTGAATCCTGCTATCGTAAAAGGGCTGATTACAAATATCAGAAACAACCCTCATTGCAGATGGATTGCTTATCTGCTTTTCCATTACTATGAGGTTTAAACAATAAAAGGCAGAATGCATTTAGCAAGCATCCTGCTTTTTGTGTATTGTGTTAATATTTTTTTTTATTTTTTTACTTTTGAAACAGTCAGCCCATCACCAATAGGAATAAGCACAGATTCTAATTGAGGATGGCTGGCAACGGTTTCATTGAATTTTTTCATGAATTCAGCATGCCGAGTCGGTTCAGCATATTCGTCCGCTACACTGCCTCTGGCCAGTACATTATCACAAACAATTAATGCTCCATTTTCCGCTAGTCTGATGCAATAATTCAGATAGTTTTCGTAATTTTCTTTATCTGCATCGATAAAGAAAAAATCAAATTGTCTATTATCGCTAACAAGCTGTTCGAGACTTTGCAAAGCTGGTCCGATTAAATATGATACTTGACTGCCAAAACCAGCTTTAACTAGATTACTATTTGCTATATTTGCGTAGCTCTCCACCAGCTCAAGTGAAGTTAATTTTCCTGCCTTATCGAATCCCCTGGCTAAACAAATTCCGCTATATCCTCCAAGCGCCCCGATCTCAAGGACATTTTTTGCCCCTGACATCGATACTAGCAGCGTGAGAAGCTTACCAGTAGAAGGAGATACAGAAATGGATCGCATACCATTCTCTTTTATGGAAAGAAGAACTTCCTCTAAAATATCATCCTGGCTATAAAAAACTGAATCGATATATCTGTTAATTTGTTTCATTCTCCTGCCCCTTTATTAGAAATTGATTATTTTTTCTTTCTCTTCTTTGGAATCTATCATTAAATTTCAATAATAAGGGACTGCCAAAGGGTCAGTTTTCACTGACTTTCTGGACAGCCCCTTTCATAAGTTATTTCAACTCAGCTAAAACTTCTTCAATTTTAGCAAGCTCGGATTGTAAACCGCCTCCACTTAGATACCATAGTGGTCCATCTAAGTAAACGATTTTTTCATTTTTAAAAGCATCTGTTTTCTTAATGATATCATTTTCCATATCATCTTCAATATTAGAGTCGCCTCCAACAGCTGCTGTACGGTCAATTACAAATAGCACTTGTGGATTAAATTCCAGGATGGCTTCAAAACCGAAGTTAGAACCGTGAGAAGAAGACTCGATATCTTCTGTTACAGGCTTGAATCCATAAATGTCATAAATATAGCCGAAACGGGAATTTGCTGCAAAACCAGATAATTTACCTTCATTGTACATTGTTACTAAAGAGGTTTCGTAGTTTCCAGCTAAAGCCTTGATTTCTTCTAAAGCTGAATCAAATTTTGCCGTGTATTCTTCGGCTTCCGCTTCTTTACCAAACATTTTCGCCGCTAGATCTACAGAAGATTGGAATGTGTTCCAGTAGTCATCCTGAGAAGTACCAACAAACACGACAGGAGCGATTTCTTTTAATTCTTCATAGAAAGCTGACTGACGCCCAGAGATAAAGATAACATCCGGATCCATTTCAGCGATATCTTCAAGTAAAGGTTCTTTTAATCCACCAACGCTTTTATACTCATCAGAAGCGTATTTTTCAAGGTGAGCAGGCAGGGTAGAATCTTTTGCAACCCCAACAATTCCTTCAACACCTAGAGCATCTAATGTATCTAAGAATCCATAATCGAATACGGCAATTTTTTCTGGCATCTTTTCAAATTCTACATCTTCAAAATTAGTTGTACCACCCTCACTGCCTTCTGTTGAAGCAACCGTCGGAGAAACAGTCATTGGATATGCAGGGCTTCCTTCTGTTTCAGCTGCACTCGTTTCTTCAGATTGGCCTTCAGCTGCAGCTTTATCAGTTGGTTCTTCTTTTGAAGCTTCTTCGTTAGATCCACATGCGGCAAGCAATAATACCATAGCTGCTACCATCACCAAAAATAGTTTTTTCATCTTTCTTAACTCTCCCTTATTATTTATTTATTGATATTGATTATCATTATCAACTATGATGATAATTATTATCGAATAATCTTTATTAGTCAATAACTTTTGTGAACTTTTTTAAATTATCTTCCATTTTTTCAAATATCTGACACGTAATAAGCTGATCCCTGAAGAAATACGATAGATTTCTCCAGGGTTTTTTATTACTTCAATGTTTATGTATGCGAATTAAAATAGACACAGATCCTGCAGCCATTCTGTTCTTGAATTGGAATATCCATATCATAGATTTCACGAAGCACATCAGAATTTATGATTTCATTGGTCGGCCCATTTTTCATCAGCCTGCCATTTTTTAAGGCTACAATGCGATCAGAATAAACAGATGCAAAATTTATGTCATGCAAAACAATGACAACCGTCTTTCCTAGTTCATCAACTAATTTGCGCAAAATTTTCATAATTTGAACAGAATGCTTCATATCCAGGTTATTTAAAGGCTCATCCAGCAGGATATAATCCGTATCCTGCGCGATGACCATTGCTATAAATGCCCGTTGCTTTTGACCACCTGATAGTTCATCTAAATATTTGTCTTGCATATCAGCCAAATTCATGTATTCAATGGCTTGATCAACAAAATTTTCGTCCTCAGCTGTTAAACGCCCTCTTGAATAGGGATAACGCCCAAATGATACAAGCTCACGCACCGTTAATCTCACATTAAGGTAATTGGCTTGTTTCAATATGGATACTCTCTTTGCAAAGTCCGAAGACTTCCACTTTCTCACATTATTCTGATCGAGCAATACTTCACCTGTATCTGCTTCCAATAAACGGCTTACCATAGAAAGAAGTGTTGATTTACCAGCACCATTCGGTCCAATAAAAGAGGTTATGGCTCCCGGCTCAATTGTGACCGTAACATCCTCTACAACAGGCTTTTTACCAAATTGCTTTGTTAATCCTTTGATTTCAATCATCCTGCTGCCCTACTTTCCTTAAGTAATAGATAAATAAAGTAAATACCACCGATAAAATTAATAATGACACTTAATGTTGTACGCAATTCAAAAATATGCTCCACAAGGAAATTCCCGCCAACCAATGCAATAATACTGATTAAACTAGCTCCCAATATATGAATAGAGTGCTTATACGTCACAAGATATTGATAAGAAAGGTTTGCAACGATTAATCCAAAGAATGTAATTGGACCAACTAGTGCTGTAGATGTGGCAATTAAAACAGACGATAAAATTAAAATTCTCATAACCATACCGTCATAATTAATGCCTAGATTCATCGCATTTTCGCGGCCCAGTGACATAACATCCAGTTTATCCATAATAAGGTATCCATAAAGGAATGCAAGGAACAGGATGCCAATTGAAATAAATAATAACTCCGCTTTTACGTTTGTAAAGGTCGCGAATAAACGACTTTGAAGGCTTAAATATTCGACTGGATCAATCAATACTTGCAGAAATGTAACAAAGCTTCCCAGGAGTGTTCCTATAATCATCCCTATTAATAGAAGAAAATATATTGGGTGCTTATCAGCTCTGAATAAAAATCGATATAAAATCAAGGCAAAGACGACCATGGCAAAAATGGCTGCACCAAAGTTTAAGTATTTATTTAACACCCACACTGACATTGATCCTGCAAAGAAGTAGATTAATGTCTGTACTACTTGATACATAGAATCAAGGCCCATGATAGAAGGTGTTAAAATACGATTATGTGTAATTGTCTGGAACACAATTGTGGAATAAGCAATCGCAATACCTGTTATAATCATCGCTGTAACTCGGAGCATACGCTTTGGAAAAGCATAATCAAAGCCGCCTTTAATATCATAAAAGCCATATAGCAAAACAAACACAATGGCAATAGCTGCTAACATTATCAGTTTTGTACTATTTCGCATATGCTCTCCCCCTAAGCAGCATCGTTAAGAAGATTGCACTGCCAATCACTGCCACTGTTACATTAACTGGAATTTCATATGGATGAATAATGATGCGTCCTAGAATGTCACATATTAATAAGAAGACAACCCCTAACACCGCTGTGTGCGGAATCGTTTTGCGCAAGTTATCACCCAAATAAAGAGATACAATATTTGGCACAATCAGACCTAAAAATGGAATAACCCCTACAGTAAGGACAACCGTGGTCGAAATAATCGCAACAAGAATCAGGCCAATATTTAGTACCATCTTATAACTTAAACCTAGATTTCTCGCAAAATCTTCACCCATTCCTGCAACTGTAAATTTATTCGCATATAGATACGCTAAAATAATAGCCGGAATACTAACATACAAAAGCTCATAACGGCCAGCAATAATCAAAGTGAAACTTCCCATAAGCCAAGAAGATATATTTTGCAGAAGATCTGCTTCATATCCAAAGAAGGTTGTAATGGAAGATAAAATATTTCCATACATAATTCCAACTAATGGAACAAAAATAACATCTTTAAATTTTATACGATCTAAGATCTGCATAAAAAGAAATGTACCTGCTAAAGCAAAGGCAAAACTAAAAATAACTTGCTGTGTATAGGTTACATTCGTAAAAAACAGCATGGAAATTAAAATACCCAGCTTTGCTGCATCCAATGTTCCAGCCGTAGTTGGTGATACAAACTTATTTCGGCTTAAAGATTGCATAATTAAACCGGCAATACTCATCCCTGCCCCCGCTAATATAATCGCCAATAGCCGTGGAATGCGGCTAATAAGGAAGATATGTGTTTCATCTGATTCCCAATTAAGCAGATCCTTAGGCGTTATATCTATTGCACCGATAAACAGTGAGATAAAAGACAGAACGATTGCTGCAATTCCTAACATCCATAATCTCATTAATAACCCTCATAACATGTTTATTATCAATTCAACAACTGAAAAGACCTTTATTCCAATTAAAGGAGTAGAAGTAAATCTTTAAATCTACTTTAAATATAATGATAATCATTATCATCAAAAAGCAAAAAAAAGAACCTTGATATGTATAGCTTTTTCGTTTATTGAAAATGATTATCAACTTACCAACACAATTAATGTATCACAAAAAATATTAAAAGAAAAGAGGCAGATTGTAAATTCCGGTAATTGTCTAAATTTATTTTCACTTTAATAAGGGAACTTAAACTAAAAGAAGATTCAAACCAAAAAGTTGAATCCCCCATTGTTTGCTTCTATAGTGTTTTAATTAGAACACGAATAGCTTCAGATACGTCAATCTGATTCTCCTGGCAGTGATTGGTGAGCTGCCGATATGTTTCCTCATCCAGCCTTACATGAACAGTGTGCAAATATTTTTCAGAATCTAGCTTTTTCGGCCTTCCTCTTGTAACTTTTCTTTTGCCGCTCCCGTCTTTCCAGACATTTATGATGACATATCCGTGTTTTTGAAGCCAAAGATCACAATCATACTCTTTCCACATGGTTTTGGCTCTTTGCAGAAATTCAAGCTTGAATTTCTCCAGCTCATCTCCTTGAAGTCCCTTCATGACCGCTTTTTCCATCGCCTTATGCTCGTTAAATTGGAGAAATTGGTCGTAAGATTTGAATGTTAATTCTTTCATTTTTCCGCTCCCATAATCTATTATCTTTCTATAAAAATCATACCCTTTAAGAAAACAGTTGTAAATCCTGACTGAATCCGTCAATTCCTTCATTTTTACACTGACTGCAAAGTTTTCACAGCTTAAACGAATGCTAAATTATGCCTGTCTTATTTATAATAATCTTTTTAAAAAAAGGCTCTTTTCGTGTAAATTGTTGTTTTTCGCCTATTAATGTTGCCTTTTGATTTCCGCTCCAGGCTGCTCGCTTTCCGCGGGGCGGGCGGTGAGCCTCCTCGACGCTGCGCGTCTGCGGGGTCTCACCTGTCCCGCTACTTCCGCAGGACTTTGAATAAGCATCCTCGAATAAGCACCGCACGAAGGAAATGCGCCAGCATTTTCGAGGATCTCGCACCTTCCGCTACAATCAACTCAGTAAATCATATACAAAAAGCAACAAACCTTGCGAAAATAGCCTTAAAAAAAAGACCCAATCCTGCAATTGGATTGAGTCTAACTTGATCAAATTTTTAATAATGTTGTGGAGCAGTAATTTTTGAAGTCGGCACCCCAACTTTACTGGTCCAACGTTATTTTCAGTATAGAATTTCCTTACTCCACAGTAACCGACTTAGCCAGGTTACGCGGCTTATCTACGTCACACTCGCGGTGCAGCGCAGCAAAATAAGAGATTAATTGTAAAGGTATTACAGAGATAAGAGGTGTTAATAGCTCGTTCACTTCCGGAATGATAAAGCTGTCTTCTTCTGTTTCCAGCCCTTTCATGGAAATGATACAAGGGTTTGCTCCGCGGGCAACAACCTCTTTGACATTGCCGCGAATGCTTAAGTTAACACTTTCTTGAGTTGCCAGGGCAATGATTGGCGTACCGTTCTCAATTAAGGCGATCGTTCCATGCTTTAATTCTCCGCCTGCAAAGCCTTCAGCTTGAATATATGAAATTTCCTTCAGTTTAAGTGCACCCTCAAGACCAACATAGTAGTCGATACCACGGCCAATGAAGAAAGCATTGCGTGTAGTGGAAAGGAATTTGCGTGCAATGTCTTCGAACTCTTCTTTCGCATCGCAAAGGACTTCCATTGCGTTAGCAACAATGCCCAGCTCCTGAACAAGGTTGAAGTCCAGTTCCAATCCGCGGCTCTTCGCTGTAACTTCTGCAAGAATGGATAATACAGCAATCTGAGCTGTATAAGCCTTGGTAGAAGCAACAGCAATTTCAGGACCCGCATGAAGCAATAGCGTGTAATCCGCTTCACGGGATAGAGTAGAACCAGGAACATTTGTAATCGTTAACGCCTTATGGCCCATTTCCTTTACATTCACAAGCACGGCACGGCTGTCTGCTGTTTCACCGCTTTGAGAGATAAAGATAAATAACGGCTTCTCTGAAAGCAGCGGAATATTGTAGCCAAACTCACTTGAAATATGAACTTCAACTGGAATTTTTGCGATTTTTTCAATAAACTGCTTTCCAACAAGACCTGCATGATAAGAAGTCCCGGCAGCAATGATATAAATGCGGTCTGCATCGTTCATTGCTTCAACGATTTCCTGGTCGATTGTCAGCTCGCCATTATCATTTTGATACTTCTGGATGATTTTGCGCATCACTAAAGGCTGCTCATCGATTTCTTTCAGCATGTAGTGAGGATATGTTCCTTTTTCAATATCGCTTGCATCCAATTCGGCGGTATACGGATCCCGGCTGATTTCCTCGCCATTCAGCGTCTGGATTTTTACAGCATCTTTTGTGACAATAACGATTTCTTTATCCATTAATTCAACATATTGATCTGTAACTTGCAGCATCGCCATTGCGTCAGAAGCGACTACATTGAATGTTTCACCTAATCCAACCAGAAGAGGGCTTTTGTTTTTTGCAACAAAAATCGTTTCATCGTTTTCTGCATCCAAAAGGGCGATCGCATATGAGCCTTTTAAAAGTGTCAGCGTTTTGCGGAACGCTTCTTCAGTATTAGAACCTTCGTTCAAGAATAATTCAATAAGCTGAACGATGATTTCTGTATCTGTATCACTTTTAAGGGAAACTCCCTGCAAATATTCGCGCTTTAAAATGTCATAGTTCTCAATTACGCCATTGTGGACAAGCGTTAAACGGCCGGAGTTGCTTTGATGAGGGTGAGCATTTACTTTGCTTGGAACACCATGAGTTGCCCAGCGGGTGTGTCCAATCCCTGTGTTTGCCATCACATCTTCATCAACAATGCTGCGAAGATCCGCAATACGGCCTTTTTCCTTGAAAACCTGAACGCCGTTATCATTCATAACCGCGATGCCAGCTGAATCATAGCCTCTATATTCAAGCTTCTCCAAGCCCTTTAATAAAATTTCCTTTGAATCTAAGTTTCCAATATATCCAACGATACCACACATACTTCTCTTCCTCCTAATAATGAAGGGGCAAGAAGCCTTTTCGGGGCACTCCTGCCCCTTATCTCTGTTTTTTATATTCGTCGCTCAATGGGGCAATACAGCCTCTTGGATGAGCGTATTTAGTTTTAGCATTCCCTTCTCTTTGTCCATTCAGTTGCCCGAATGTTTTAAAGAAGAAATCATCGGTTGTGCTTTCAACCGGGAGGCATCCGCCGAACATTCGATAAACCTCCTCCTCGTCAACTAATCCTTACGTCCAGGATCAGTTCAGGCGCTTTAAATTAATTTGTTCACTATCCACCTTTCTCTTTTTGAATGAAGCTGTCTTGTATTCATAAATACAAAAACAGGATTATCATACATCAAAGTCAGACTTCCGTCAACAGATAAATGAATATGGAGAGGATGGAAACTCCCACAAATTAAAATATGCATAAGGGAGTTCAGGAGTTCCCTTATGCATATGAATTGTGCTGCTTATTCTTTTAATCCCATTTCACTTTCAACAACAGCAGAGATGCGCTCTACATAAGACGCGCACAGCTCACCTGTTGGCGCTTCTGCCATTACACGGACAAGCGGCTCTGTACCGGAAGGGCGGACAAGGATCCGGCCGTTTCCGTTCATTTCTTCTTCAACCTGCGCAATGACTTCTTTCACTTTTTCATTGTCAGTCACATGGTGTTTATCTGTAACACGGATGTTCACAAGCTTCTGCGGGAATTTCTGCATTTCGTTTGCAAGCTCAGATAGCGGCTTTTTGGTTACTTTCATGATGTTAACAAGCTGAAGGCCTGTCAAAAGCCCATCTCCAGTTGTGATGTAGTCCAGGAAAATAATATGTCCTGACTGTTCTCCGCCAAGGTTGTAGCCGTTCTTCTTCATTTCCTCCACAACATAACGGTCGCCTACAGCTGTCTGAACACTTTCCACACCATTGACTTCAAGCCCTTTATAGAATCCAAGGTTGCTCATCACAGTGGAAACTACTGTGTTTTGCTTAAGCCTTCCCTGCTCTTTCATATATTTTCCGCAAATATACATGATCTGGTCGCCATCTACAATATCGCCATTTTCATCAATGGCAATTAAACGGTCTCCATCGCCATCAAATGCCAAACCTACATCTGCTTCTTTTTCCTTAACAAAGGCAGATAATGCCTCAGGATGTGTAGAACCAACTCCTGCATTGATATTTAATCCGTTAGGAGATGCTCCCATCATTGAAAGATCAGCATCAAGATCAGCAAATAGGTGTGTTGCCAGCGGAGAAGTGGCACCATGTGCACAATCAAGCGCAATGTGGATGCCAGAGAAATCTTCATCAACCGTCTGCTTTAGGTATTGAAGATACTTCTGTCCGCCTTCAAAATAATCATTTACCTGTCCCAGGCTGCCTCCGACCGGTCTTGGAAGCTGGTCTGCTTCCATATCCATTAATACCTCAATCTCAGCTTCCTGAGCATCAGAAAGTTTAAATCCATCCGGGCCAAAGAACTTGATTCCGTTATCTTCAACAGGATTATGGGATGCAGAAATCATTACGCCAGCTTCTGCACCCAGTGCTTTTGTTAAATAAGCGACGCCAGGCGTTGAAATGACTCCGAGACGCATAACTTCTGCTCCGATTGATAATAGCCCCGCTACAAGTGCGCCTTCCAGCATATGGCCCGAAATACGGGTATCACGGCCGATTAATACTTTCGGACGATCATGGTCCTTTGTTAATACATAACCCCCAAAGCGGCCCAGTTTAAAAGCCAGCTCCGGTGTCAGTTCACTATTTGCAACTCCTCGTACTCCATCTGTACCGAAATATTTACCCATTTTATAATCGCTCCTTCTAACTTTAAAAACTATATTAAGCTTCTTCTTTTTGCGTAATCGTTATGGTCGCTTTGCCTGCTGCAGGTTTTATATCCACCCCTGAAGGGCCATCGACGCTGATTGGCACCTCATGGTCACCTTCACCAAGGTCTGCCAGGCTCAAATATATATTAAAATCTTCTGCTTTGAGATCCTGAACCGTGCTGCTTTTACCGGTAACCGTAATACTTGTCCGTCCGGAAGCTGGGTTTTTAAGGACCGCTTCATATTCTTCAGCTAATTCCACTAAGTTGATGGGGAGGCTTGAAAAGGTTTTGGTTTCCTCTTGTTCCTGTGCCTCTGTTTCTTCAGCAGGCTCTTCTGTATTATCCTCTTCATTCACATTCTCCTCAGTGCTGACGTCTACAGTCGCCTTCACTGTCTTAGGATCCACTGCAGAAATCCCATCCGGAATAATAACCGGCAGGGTGAGCACGGTATCTTTTTCAATCTTGCTGACATCCACCTCTACCCTGACACTTTCAGTCTCATTTAATATTTCTTCCCGGCCCGTAATAGAAGCCTCGTCAACATCGAGTTCAATCGAATTAATGGTAACACCATCTTGAGGTTCTCCCTTCCGGACGATCGTAACGGGAACCGTCTTGCTTAACTGCTTAACAGGTACTGTTACTTGAATCACTTCGGGTTCCACAATAACATCAAGCTTATTCATCTCACGGTCCAATACCCTGACAGTTGCTTCATTAGTGATTGTCTCGGTTATTGGCCCCTTTACATCAAGAGTTGCTTTAACAAAGCTGATCCGCTCAATCACTTCTTTTGCTCCCGTGATTTTTACCGTCTTTGGTTCTGCAGATGCCGCTTCGGCGGTATAGCCCTCACCAAGCAGGCCATTATTAAATTCTGCATCCACTTTAAATTCCTGGGTCACTTTTTCATGGACTGTCACATCTGCATATTGCGGATTGATCGTCACATCAAGTTTATCTGAGATATCGCGGATCTTAATTTCCACTCGTTGAGAGCCAGTTTCTGCATTTGTCAAATCTACATATACTTCAAAATTCTGCTGTTTTTTTGCTGGCTCAAGGTGGCTCTTGGGACCCTCTATGCTCAAATCAACAGTATCCGGAATACCGGTAACAACCAGATTTTCCGTATCATAATAGCTTTTCACAGGGACATCTTCAATAATGTCTGAATCCTGCTGGCCTGGAACGTTAATGTCCTTTAATTCCTTATCTGCATCATATACTGAATCAAATAGAAAAAGTGCCAGAATCAAAGCAACAATTTTCATGAACCAGCGGGTGTCTACCAATTTATCAATTAACTTATCCATTCTTTTTCCCCCTCCAGTTCCAAAGACCTGAAGAAGTCTGCTTTATTTTATGTTGAACAAGCAACTCATTTGAAAGCATATCTTTAAAAGTTTCAGCTTTTAAATCACGGTGCAGCTCACCGTTTTTGGTTAAGGAAACACTTCCTGTTTCCTCTGAAACGATAATGGTAATACTGTCAGTTACTTCACTTATACCTAAAGCAGCCCTGTGTCTGGTGCCCAGCTCTTTTGAGATGAATGGACTTTCTGACAGCGGCAGATAACACGCTGCTGCAGCCACACAATTCTTTTGAATGATAACGGCTCCGTCATGCAGCGGTGTATTCGGTATAAATATATTAATCAGGAGCTCAGATGAAATTTTGGAATCCAGCTGAATACCGGTTTCAATATAATCGTTCATCCCTGTTTCCCGCTCAACTGAAATAAGCGCCCCAATGCGGCGTTTAGCCATATAATCCACAGCCTTTGCAATGGATTCGACCAGTTTCTCCTGATTTTCCTCCTCCTGATTAGCCGTCCTTGAGAAGAATCTTCCTCTTCCCAATTGCTCCAGTGCTCTTCGCAGCTCCGGCTGGAAAATGATTATGATGGCCAGAAATCCCCAAAGAAGCACTTGTTCCATCATCCATCCTAATGTTTGCAGGTGGAACTTGTCGCTTGCTACTTTAACCAGAATAATGACAAAAATCCCCTTCAGCAATTGGACAGCCTTTGTTCCTTTAACAATCATTATGAGCTTATAGATGACGTACCAGACAAGGAGAATGTCTATTGTATTAGCCAACAATTTCAAAATAGAGAAATCTGCAAACGACATTATCCTTCCTCCAATTATATATTTCAAAAGCAAAAATGCTTAAAGTTCTTTTATGTAACTTTCATATTATATCATATTTAACGCTAATTCCAATTTTGAGACAACAGACACCACTCTGGAAAAATAAGCACACTAAGAACCCCTGCCTTAAAGCAGGGATTCTTACTATGGTTATGACTATTTCTCTTTTTCTGTTTCTCCGCTTTCAAATACATTAACAGCATCCTTGGCTGCCTTTTTGATGTGATACCAAAGCCATTCGAAAATGGCATCAACCTCTTCGATTTCTCCGGTAACATTACCGGCTGAAGCCATGTACTGCTGGCCATTGATGACCGTAACATTTCCCTCTATTTCGCCCTGGATTTCCAAGTCACCGTTCTTAACCACTACATCGCCTTTTACCACTTCACCTTCCGGTACGATCACCTTATCGTTTTGCACCACAAGGTTTGGCTGCTTAGAAACCGATAATTGGTGATCCTGATCCCAGGAAGAAGCGACGCTTCCCATCATCAGAACAAGAAAGAGGGACGCCGCAGTTAAAAGCGGATGATGCCTGAACCAGCGCTGGACACCGACTTTCCGCTTTTCTTTGGGCAATTTCGCCATAACGTTTGCCGTAAAATTTTCAGGTGCCTGTATATGTGAAGTGCTTTGGACTAAAGCGATCGTCTTCTTTAATTCATGGAAATGAATTTGGCATTCCTCACAGTTCTGCAAGTGTGCCCTTAATTCCATCTCATGTTCGGCTGAGATCTCTTCATCTAGGTACTCATGCATATAAACAACCATTTCTGCTGGACATTTCAAAGTTCTCACCCTCTTTTTAAACGTATCTTAATTGATTCCTAAGTGCTTCCCGGCCCCGGTGAATCCTGGTTTTAACCGTTCCCAGAGGAAGGTCGAGCGTTTCACTGATCTCGTTCAGCGATAATTCTTCAATATATTTTAAAACAATAACCGAACGATATTTCTCCGGAAGCTTCGATATCTCCCTTTGGATTGTTTCCTGCAATTCCAGACTTTCTACATCTTCTTCAGGCAGCCTCGCATCGGAAGCAATTTGAGAATACATGTTCAGTCCATCCGTTCCTGCGACCTCTGCATCCAGATAATAATCAGGCTTCTTTTTTCTGATTCTGTCTATACATAGGTTTGTGGCAATCCGAAAAAGCCACGTGGAAAACTTCAAGTCAATATTAAAGCTGGCAATGTTTACATAGGCTCTTAAGAAAGCCTCCTGAGCGATATCCTCTGCCTCATGCCTGTTTCCCAGCATTCTGTAGCATATCTGAAAAACTTTATCTTTGTATATTTCAACAACTTCAGCATAAGCATCCTGGTCGCCCTTTAATACTTGCTTTATCCTCTTCTTTACGATTGTCTCCATTTTTTACCTCAGCTCCAGTGCGGCTAATCGATAATACGAACCGATAGCGGAAAAGGTTTCATTTTAATAAAAAAACATTCAATTTCTATATTAGCAAATTTTTACTTATTCTGGTTTAATTTTTTTCTTTTAGGGTATAAAAGTACTAAATTATTCGAAAAGGGTTGGTTACGGTGTGTGTTAAGGAATTATTGAGAGATATTGAGGATTGCCGGTCAAGAATGATGCAGTTAGCAGCTTCCGCTTCTTTTACAGATCACATGGTAGTTGATACGAGCACGAAACTCGATCAGCTTCTAAATAAATATTATACACTCACAGCAAAAAAATGAGCAGAACTTGTTTACGTTCTGCTCATTTTTATTTTCTATTATAGAAGCTTTTCGCCAAATAATGAACCCATTAGCGCGACTGCCACGGTAGCTGTTTTATTTTTGTCATCCAAAATTGGATTAACCTCTACAAATTCAGCCGATGTTATGATCTGAGCTTCTGCAAGCATCTCCATGGCCAAATGGCTTTCACGATAGCTGATGCCGCCAATAACGGGAGTTCCAACACCCGGTGCATCATGCGGATCCAGTCCATCCAAATCCAGAGACAGATGAACACCATCTGTATTTCTTTCTTTTAAATATGTAATAGACTCCTCCATAACTTTGGTCATCCCAAGCCGGTCAATTTCGTGCATGGTATATACTTTAATGCCTTTTTCCTTAATTAGCTCCCGTTCTCCTTCATCCAAAGATCTTGCTCCAATAATAACAATATTCTCCGGCTTAACCTTTGGAGCATATCCTCCTACATTGGTTAAAAGCGGGTGCCCAATTCCCAGGCTTACTGCAAGTGGCATGCCATGAATGTTCCCTGAAGGTGAAGTTTCAGCTGTATTTAAGTCCCCGTGGGCATCATACCAGATTACTCCAAGATTTTTGTAGTGCTTCGAAACACCGGCTAATGTTCCAATTGCGATGCTGTGATCGCCGCCAAGTACTAATGGAAAAGAACCACTTTCTATTGCTTTATCAACTTCTTCTCCTAGTTTTTCTGTCTTTTCAGCAATAAGGTCCAAGTTTCTAAGATTTGAATTTGGATCGATTTGAACTTCCGGACGGCCGATGGCAATATCACCCTGGTCATGGACTTCTTCGAATAAACACTTTAATCGCTCATTTACACCTGCATATCGGATCGCACTTGGTCCCATGTCCACACCGCGTCTCATCTGGCCAAGATCCATCGGCATTCCAATTATCGATAATTTCTGTCTTTTCATATTACAAGTCCTCCCTTTCCCTTCATACTCTTATTTTAACCGCTTTCAAACACATGACTCAACTCGACAAAATCGTGTATATATATGCGGCTGCCGGGGAAGGTAATCTTAAAAATCAAGGTGTTAACTTTCCAATAAGAGAAATAAAAAATCCCTAAACCATGCTGGTTTAAGGATTGTCGAATTATGTATAATGGTGGAGCCTAGCGGGATCGAACCGCTGACCTCCTGCGTGCAAAGCAGGCGCTCTCCCAGCTGAGCTAAGGCCCCATTTTGGAGCGGAAGACGGGATTCGAACCCGCGACCCCCACCTTGGCAAGGTGATGTTCTACCACTGAACTACTTCCGCAAAAATATTTATATTTACAAGTAAGACCTTCAGGAGTCGATTCCCAAGGTCTGTGTTTTTCTATAAAGTGAGCCATGAAGGACTCGAACCTTCGACCCTCTGATTAAAAGTCAGATGCTCTACCGACTGAGCTAATGGCTCAAAATATAATTCTGATGCCTAAACTTAATTTGCAGATGTGCTTCAAAGCCCTGCGGTCTTTGTCGCAGATTTTAAAAGCTTGCCATTCAGGGATGTAACGCTTCGATGCTGCATTCTTTTAAAATCCTCTACCAACTGAGCTAATGGCTCGAAAATGGCTGGGCTAGCAGGATTCGAACCTGCGAGTGACGGAGTCAAAGTCCGGTGCCTTACCGCTTGGCTATAGCCCAATAATTACAAAATAAAAAGGACATTCATAGCTTGTCCAGTTTTTTGTGTTTTATTAAGAATAAATGGTGGAGGGGGGCAGATTCGAACTGCCGAACCCGAAGGAGCGGATTTACAGTCCGCCGCGTTTAGCCACTTCGCTACCCCTCCATCTATAAAAAAAGATGGTGCCGGCGAGAGGACTTGAACCCCCAACCTACTGATTACAAGTCAGTTGCTCTACCAATTGAGCTACACCGGCAAATATGGTGGAGGATGACGGGATCGAACCGCCGACCCTCTGCTTGTAAGGCAGATGCTCTCCCAGCTGAGCTAATCCTCCATTATGGTGACCCCTACGGGATTCGAACCCGTGTTACCGCCGTGAAAGGGCGGTGTCTTAACCGCTTGACCAAGGGGCCTAGTACTCTAGTTGTCTACATTAAGAGAGCTTCCAACCGGGCTCGAACCGGTGACCTCTTCCTTACCATGGAAGTGCTCTACCTGCTGAGCTATGGAAGCAACAGCTCATAATTCCCAAAAGGGGCTTTATGAAAATGGCTCCGCAGGCAGGATTCGAACCTGCGACCGTTCGGTTAACAGCCGAATGCTCTACCACTGAGCTACTGCGGAAAAGTGGTATTTTAGTAAACAGCCCGGCAGCGTCCTACTCTCACAAGGGGACAGCCCCTAACTACCATCGGCGCTGAGAAGCTTAACTTCCGTGTTCGGTATGGGAACGGGTGTGACCTTCTCGCCATCGCCACCAGACTATTTTTAAAAGACAAGTATAATTGTACTTTCTTTTAATGTTTTTTTCAAGAGAGAATTTCATTTTTTCGTTCCCTCAAAACTAGATAATGCATGAAGAAGTATTTTGCCGAGTATTCACCAATGACTTGTCTAGCTTCGGCTCCTAACTTCTCGGCCGTTTCGATCCGTCCCTCCAAATCCCAAAACCAGGATTTGAATGGCCGGCTCTCCAACGTCTTTCGAAGTTGAACAGTCGCCTCCGCTTTTCGTTTTGGTTAAGTCCTCGATCGATTAGTATCAGTCAGCTCCACATGTCGCCACGCTTCCACCTCTGACCTATCAACCTGATCATCTTTCAGGGATCTTACTAGCTTGACGCTATGGGAAATCTCATCTCGAGGGGGGCTTCATGCTTAGATGCTTTCAGCACTTATCCCTTCCGCACATAGCTA
>NZ_JBSWTH010000002.1:0-25000 GCF_056158445.1 Cytobacillus sp. ABV4_503 | reverse complement strand
ATCATTTTGATGGCCTCCAGTGAATTTTTCAATTTGTTTTCTGTAGTATTTTTCCATTTAAGATTTTTTATGAGCGAATTTTTTATACATGGAAGAGACAAGTTCAGCATAGGTATGGATTAGGAAGGTATCGGACGAGGTGAATTGTTATGAACTTTTTTTATGTATTGAATGGTAAGTCACTAAAACAAATTTCGCTTGTTGTCATTGCATCATTTTTCACGGCTTGGTTCCTCTATATGCAGAGCATAGTCCATTTGCCTGCTTTTTCAGCCAAAGACGGGCCTAAAGCGATATACAAAGGGGAAAAGGATTTAGCCCTCACCTTTAATATTGGATGGGGGGATGTAAAAGCAGAGACCATACTGGATACTCTCAAAAAAGAGAATGTTAAATCTGCGACTTTTTTTCTGGCTGGCTCCTGGGCCGAACGCCATCCGGATTTAGTTTCAAGAATTGTGAAAGAAGGGTACGAGATTGGAATTCTGGGCTATGGCTATGAAGATTATACAGAGCTTGAAGAAGATAAGATCAGGAGAGACCTTGCAAAGGCGCAGGAAGCATTTAGAAAACTGAATATTAAAGACATTAAGCTTGTACGCGCCCCGACAGGACATTTTGACAAAAAAACGTTAAAGGTTGCTGATAGGATGGGCTATACCGTTGTCCATTGGAGTGTTGATTCAAAGGATTGGACCAATCCGGGTGCAGAGAGGATTGCAGAAAATGTAGCAAAGGCTAAAAAAGGAGATATCGTACTTCTTCATGCATCCGATTCTGCAAAACAAACAGCCAAAGCTCTTCCGCTCATTTTAGACGATATAGAATCCAAGGGGCTCAAATTCGTTTCCGTTTCGGAAATGATTGCAAATGCTGAGACGAAGACAAGTGAAATAAAATAACAAAACAAAAGCCATCCGTTACTTGGATGGCTTTTGAGCTATATTGCTTCTTTGTTTTTGAGAATCTTTATTTAGTTTATGAAGGATAAGCAGCTGATAGGTGTTGCAGACTAGTAATGGGAACAGCATTAGATATAGCCAGCTTTCCTCATTTACCCTTAAAACCGGCACCCACTCAATGGCGGTTACAACCACCATAAAGAATACTGCAGGAATAAATGCATGCTGATTGGTCTGTCTGGCTTTAATTGCTGCAACCACAAGCGCGACTATAAGAAGAAATGCCGCTAAGCCAATATACGGAAGCATGCTGTCCCCTTCGCCCGCAAAAGCCTTATAGCGGAAATAAACCAAGTCAAACAAAGTAAATAAAATAAGAACAATCTGAATAGGATTCCACAATCCTTTAAAAATACCCAGCCCAAAGCGGTGTACTGTCAAATAAGCAAAGAAGCCCATTTGACTAATGATACTGAATATTAATCCTACACCTATAAGCCAGAAGAATACCGACAGAATCTCAAGGAAATCGAAGTCAGTAAAAATAGGCGCAAATTCATCCCAGCGCACAATAAATCCGACAACCCCAGTAGTTAATCCGCCAACTAAAAGAGTCGATATAAAAAGCTTTACCCAATTACGGCTTGTCAATTTATTTTTCCCCCATAATAAATAAATTCATTCTTTATGATTGTACCAACCAAAGTTTGAAAAATCTAGGCATTGTATTTCCAGCGCATAATATTTGCTGAATTTCTTCATTCTAAAGGTAAGGACACCTCTGAAAGGAGCTTCACCATGATAAAAAAATTCCGTTTGCTCCTTCCATTAGCGCTATTGTTATTCATATCAGGCTGCGGCCAAGGTGAAACGGGCAGCGGCCAAATGGATTATGAGCAAACTAAAAAAATGGTTGTAGATATATTAAAGACAGATGATGGAAAAAAGGCACTCGAGGAATTGATGACTGATGAAAAAATGCAGCAAAAGCTGGTCATGGACCAAAAGGTTGTGGCCGATACCATTGAAAAAACCTTAACATCTGATAAAGGAACAGAGTTTTGGAAGAAGTCCTTTGATGATCCAAAGTTTGCCGAAAGCATGGCAAAAAGTATGCAGAAGGAAAATGAGCAGCTCTTAAAGGATCTTATGAAAGACCCTGAATACAGGGGAATGATGATAGAAGTACTTAAAGATCCCGAACTCGAAAAAGAAGTTACGGATGTCCTTAAAAGCAAGGAGTATCGGGAGCATTTACAGAAAGTAATGACCGAGACATTTGAAAGCCCGCTTTTTAAAGCGAAAATTCAGGACATCCTTCTGAAAGCAGCAGAGGAAACGAAGAGCGGCGGTCAGCAAGGCGGAGAAAGCGGCGGTGAAGGCGGCGGCCAGGGTGCAGAGCAAGGCGGCGGTGAAGGCCAGGGAGGCGGAGCATAGCTCCTTTATAGAAAAAACCTCTTCCATTACGGAAGAGGTTTTTTTATTACTTGCTTTCAATTGTTTGAATCACTTTGCGGGCGATATCCGTATAAATTTGTCCAAGCTTATGGTTTTCATCATAAATGGACGGAGCGAAGTCTTCTTCATTCCAATCAGGCTGCTGAAGAGGCAGCTGGCCAAGTACTTCTGTCCGCAGTTCCTCAGCAAGCTTTTCACCGCCGCCTTGACCAAATACGTGCTCTCTTTCACCAGTCAATTGGCTCTCGAAGTAGGCCATGTTCTCAATAACACCCAGGATCTCATGCTCAGTTCGAAGTGCCATAGCACCAGCTCTCGCAGCAACAAATGCGGCTGTAGGATGCGGAGTTGTCACAACGATCTCCTTGCAGGATGGGAGCATTGTGTGCACATCCAGGGCCACATCCCCTGTACCCGGTGGCAAATCAAGAAGAAGGTAATCCAAATCGCCCCATTCTACTTCATTGAAGAAGCTGTTCAGCATTTTGCCAAGCATCGGGCCCCTCCAGATAATTGGTGCATTATCTTCTACAAAGAAGCCCATTGAGATCACTTTTACTCCAAAGCGTTCAACCGGCAGAATTCGTTCTCCTCTGACCACGGGGCGCTTTGTAATGCCCATCATATCAGGAACACTGAATCCATAAATATCGGCATCGATCAGGCCGACCTTTTTCCCTAACCTTGCCAGGGATACAGCCAGGTTTACAGATACAGTGGATTTACCGACCCCTCCTTTTCCGCTGGCAATGGCAATAAACTCAGTTTTATTTCCAGGAGAAAGCAGGCCTTTGTCTTCTTCAGACGCTGCCTCTCTATATTGTGAAAGCACTTCATCAGGAAGCTCGCTGAAGCGTATGCCAACGGTTGCGGCTCCTGCTTCTTTTAAAAGATTGACGACTTGAGTCTGAAGCTGAAGCTGTTCAGCTGTACCTGTCTTGGCGATTTGAATCTTGACGCTGACATGACTCTTTTCTTCCTTTATTTTGATTTCTTCAATGGCGTTAAGTTCACCCAATGTTCTATGTATAAATGGTTCCTGCAAGCCGCTTAAAGCTTCTTTGACTTTCTGTTCAGTTAACATACATTGCACCCGCCTTCTGAATTCGTTTCCATTTTAGTATAACATATTGAATATTCTATACTGTTAATTCTATCACACCAGAAATACATTCACTATTTCCCTGCATCAATAAAAAGAAAAGGCACTTTCTCAGCACCTTTTCATTCCCATGTTTCAGTCAGTTCTTTTTCATTGGTATAGTAGCGCATGATTCCATTGTAGATGGAGGCGGCTATTTTATCCTGATATTCATCAGTTTTCAAATTAGCCCGTTCCCCCGGATTTGATAAGAATCCCACTTCTACTAAGACACCTGGCTTTTTGGCGTATTTTAAAATGAATACATTGTTTAAAGGCTTCGAGTTCCGCTTTGTATTCTCCAGGTTGCGTCGGAGTTCGTCCTGTATGAACTTTGCAGCTTTGGCATTTTCCTTAATCCCCGGTGCATAGAAAGTCTGCGCTCCGCTCCACCTGGGGGAAGGAATTGAATTTAAATGAATGCTGACATAAAAATCAGAATTAGAAGTATTGATCATTTCAAGCCGTTTCTTCAGGTCTTCTACTTTTCTCCGGCTGTAACCCCTGGTTCCCTCTGGTGCGAGGTCTCTGTCTTCCTCCCTCGTCATCAGCACAAGAGCTCCCTGCTCCTGGAGGTAATCCCTTACTTTTAATGATACATCCAATGCGATATCTTTCTCGAGTGCTCCTTCATCGCCTGCCCCGCCATCCGGACCGCCATGGCCGGGATCAAGCAAGATAATCTTTCCTGTTAAAGGCAGATTCCACGAATCCCAGGAATCATCATCCGTAAAGTCATATTGCAAAATAAGAAAAAGGACGATAAGCCCGATCGCAAACCCGCCTATTTTTAATTTTTTCTTCATATGTCCAATCAGTCCCCTCCTGCTTATCCTCATTTCAATATATGGGACAAGATGGAGATCTAGAACTTTGATCAGGACACCCCTTTTAACATTGCACTTTTCAGTGGAGACGCAATTTATGCCTTCTCTCCCCTTTATTGAATCCTTCCGACCACCAGCTGCTTACATATTGCTCACACATATAATAAAGGGATTCGCTCATTACCGCTTCCGAACCATGACCCCAATAAAGGAAAAAGTTATATAATGTATCCACTAAATGCTTATACTCTTTTTCACATCTATGGCGGACCTGATCCAGCGATTCGCCATAGCTCCCAAAACGGCTGTAGTTAGCCCCGAGCAAATAAGCTTCAATCGCTACATCATAGCAGGCCTCCTCAATTCCGGCATTCATCATCAGACCGGAGACAAATCTGGAAGAGCCAAAAAATTGCTGTACTTTCTCTTTTAACGCTTTTATCGAAATTTCCCGAAGGACGGATTTTTCATATTTGATCTGCTTTTCTCTTTTTTTCTCTTTGAACGTCGTTATGACTGTCACTGCTTTCTCACCCCTTTAAGATAGTCTTTATCTGCAGTCGGTGAGAAATTCAAAAATGAGCAGTGATTGGACTGCCAATTTTTTATTTTGGCAGGATGCGAATGAATTGTCTTGATGGGCACCTCACGAGCTTGAGCATCTCAAAGATCTTAAACGATAAACCCAATCAGCCACTCAACTCGTTTTATCTAAAACATCTATTACTTAAAAAGCGGCAGGGATCCATAATAACTCGAACATTAAATAAACAGTTCCTTGTAATTCCAGAAGGCTGAGTTATTGTACATGTCACTGTAGTTGAACCTAGAGGAAAGAATGATCCAGGTGCCGGATTGCAAACAATAAAATCCCCAGGATTTGCAATAGGCTGTGTGTAATTCACAAATGCCCCACGCTGGCCAGGATCATTGAAAACTGAAATGTCTGGCGGGCAGGAAAATTGTATGGCTAAACTATGTGCACGACCTCCGGAAATTTCTAAGACATTTTCAATCCCGCTCACCTGGACAGGCACATTGCTGGTACCGCCAGTTGTCCCGTCCCCCAATTGGCCAAAACTGTTATCACCCCAAGTTCTGGAGGTTCCATCTGAAAGTATGGAAAGACTGTGATTATCACCGGCTGCAATGGCAACTGCATCGCTGATCCCTATAACGAATATCGGGGTATTCCTGTTTATATTTGAACCATTTCCAAGCTGACCTTCCACGTTTCTTCCCCAGGCCATAATCCTTCCATCTGACCTAAGAGCCATGCTGTGGTCCCTGCCAGCTGCAATGGCTACCGCATCATCCAGATCATCAATCTCTGCTGGTACCACTTGATCTACATTATCCCCTGTCCCTAGCTGGCCATCTTCGTTCCCGCCCCAAGCAAGGCCTCTTCCATTTGCACGAAGAGCCAGACTATGAACCCTTCCGGCTGCAATGGCGATAAGGTCAGACGGTACAATAATCTCAACAGGAATATTACTGTTACTTGTACTCTCGTCCCCTAATTGGCCCCTATCATTGCTCCCCCATGCCTCTAACCCCCCGTCTCTGCGAAGGGCAAGGCTATGATCATTTCCTGCGGCTATCATCCTGGCATTAGTAATTCCGTTTACCCTTACTGGGACATTGCTGTTAATATTTGTTCCGTTCCCAAGCTGGCCTTCCAGGTTTCGTCCCCATGCCCTAATGGTCCCATCTGCGAGAATAGCGAGACTATGCTGTTCGCCAGCCGAAATGGCAACTGCATCTGATATCCCTCTTACACGCACTGGTACATTTCGACTGGTGTTTGAACCGTCCCCCAGTTGCCCAAAATCATTGCTTCCCCATGCCCTAATGGAACCATCTGCAAGGAGGGCAAGACTATGATTCCCTCTTCCAGATACAGCAATTGCACTGTCAAGATTCCTCACTGGAACTGGAATCGCTCTGCTGCCCCCGAATCTGCCGATCCCAAGCTGGCCAAAATTATTATCTCCCCAAGCCAAAGTTCTGCTCATTTATTATTCCGGTCTCCTTTCATGCACAAAAAAATTTTGATAAAAGCATAAGGGGTTTCCTTATTTTGTATAATATGTATACCGAACAAGCTATGTCGGCCCAATTTTTTTACTAATCAACTGCAATTTCCATATGAAAAGCCTCAGCTAATAGCTGAGGCTTTTCATAAATATGCGATTACCTAATTTGCCCGTTTCCAGTCATCAAATATTTTCGGGTTGTTAATGCCGGCAGCCCCATCGGTCCTCTCGCATGGAGCTTCTGTGTGGAAATGCCAATTTCAGCACCAAATCCCAGAGCACCACCATCTGTGAATCTCGTCGAAGCATTATGGTACAGCGCCGCAGCATCTGTCAACTGCATGAACTTTTTGGCTGTTTCCCCATTTTCGGTAATAATCGCCTCTGAATGCCTTGTGCCATATTGATCAATTTGATCGATGGCCTGTTCAAGACTATTCACGGTTTTTACAGCTAAGTCCAGGCTTAAATATTCATTGGCCCAATCGCTGCCATCTGCGGGTACCACATCAGGCAATGCAGCTGCTGCAGAGTCATCACCATGTACAGTTATCCCGTGTTTCTTCAGAGCTTCTGCAAGCAATTCTTTATGCTGATCCATCCATGCTTCATGTACAATCAGCGTTTCTGCCGCATTGCAGACTGCGGGACGGTCGGTTTTGGCATTAATCAGGATACTGATCGCTTTTTCCGGATCTGCTTCCTTATCTACATAGATATGGCAGTTCCCAACTCCTGTTTCGAGTACAGGCACCGTCGCATTCTCAACCACTGCTTTAATGAGGGATGCGCCGCCTCTCGGAATTAAGACATCAATATGCTCTTTCATGGTGAACAGCTGCTTTGTCGCTTCTCTGTCTGCTGTGGCAATGAATTGGACAGCTTGTTTAGGTATCTTCGTATTTTCAAGAGCATCATGAATAATCTTTACTATAGCCTGATTCGAATTCAGTGCTGATGATCCGCCTTTTAAGACAATGGCATTTCCTGATTTCAAAGCAAGACCTGCCGCATCGGCAGTTACATTAGGTCTTGCTTCATAGATCATGCCGATGACACCAAGCGGAACACGGACCTCCTCCACCTTAAGCCCATTATCCAACGTCCAGCTAGACATGACATCTCCAATTGGATCGGGAAGTTCAGCTACCTGGCGAAGGCCATCTGCAAATTCATAAACCCGCTCCTTCGATAATGACAGCCGATCCATATATGCCTCTTCGAATCCTTTTTCCCTGCCATTTTCAAGATCGGCCATATTAGCTTGCAAGAATCGATTCACATCCAGTCTCCAGCGCATCTGCAACTGTATAGAGTGCTTCGTTCTTTTCTTCAGTTGTTAAAACACTTAATGTTTTGGCAGCCTTCCTGGCCTTTTTTGCCTGTTCTTCTACATTATTTATCTTTACTGCTGATGCAGTAGCCATTGAATCCCTCCTAAAAAGTTTAAACAAGTGCCGGCAGCTTAAAGTCGCGGGAACATACAAACGTTTCCTGAGCAATGGCCGGTTCCAGCTCTTCACCTGCTGTATGGTTACCTAACTGTTCGTTTGAATAATTAATGCGGCCGAGGCCGATTTCTTTACCCTCTTCATCCAGAATGCGGACGACCGCACCATCCTTAAATCGCCCTTTGACCTCCTGAATATCAGAGCAGTACAGGTTTTCTTGATGATCCACAATCGCTTCTATCCCATGGGAGCTGATGGTCACCTTGCCTTCAGGGCCTGAGTGGAATGCAATCCATTGTTTCTGATTATCCAGATTGAATGCATCCGGTTCCGGGTTGAAGTAGGTTCCTTTCGCCCTGCCTTCCACAGCTTCCATTAAGATATGTTCTGTACCTGCTTTTCCTAAAAAGGAATCAATTCCCGCAGCCATTGCAATTTTCACTGCCTGGATTTTTGACTTCATGCCGCCTGTTCCTACAGCACTTCCAGATCCTCCAGCAGCAGCTTCAATTTCAGGTGTAATGCTGTGAACCCTCTCCAGAAGACTTGCACCAGGATTGTCATTGGGGTTGCTATCATAGAGACCGTCAATGTCTGATAAAATAATCAATAAATCAGCATCGATCAGACCGGCCACTTTTGCCGCCAGGGTATCATTGTCCCCGAAGCGCAAACGGTCGACCGTAACCGTGTCATTTTCATTTATAATCGGGATGATTCCACGCTCAAGCAGCACATTCATGGTGTTATGCATGTTGCCATAACGCTTTTCATCGGAGAAATCGCTTCTGGTAATTAAGATTTGTGAAGCGACATACCCATGAGATAAAAAGAGTTCTGAGTAAGATTCCATTAATAGACCCTGGCCAATTGAAGCAGCAGCCTGTTTTTCCGGAAGGGAAGAAGGACGGTCAAGGCAGCCGAGCTTCCGATAGCCTGCAGCTACAGCACCTGATGACACGACAGCTGTTTCATAGCCAGCATCCTTCAGCTCGACAATTTGCTCTGCAAATTTTTCAAGCTTTCTGCGGCTGATCTCCCCATGCATGCTTGTTAGTGAGCTGCTTCCGATCTTAATAACAACTCTTTTTATCTGCTTTTCTTTACTCAACATCCAATACCTCCTGTGAACTTATAAATCCCATCTCCCTTAGGAAGTGACAAGGGCGCCTTCCAATTCTTCGCTGATCTCCTTTGAACGTTTGGCGGCATGCTCCACTGCCTGTGTGATGGCTTCGCCTCCATTGTATCTCCTTAAAGCTTCGAGCCCTGAAGCAGTTGTGCCATTTGGCGAGGTCACTTTCTCTCTAAGAGAAGTTGGAGCTTCTTCCTTTTCAAGCACCATCTTAGCTGCTCCAAAAATCGTCTGGGCGACAATTTTTCGTACAGTCTCTTCATCCATGCCTTTTTGCACCCCTACCCGCTCCATATTTTCCATCAGATAATAAAAGTAAGCAGGACCGCTTCCGGCTAATCCCGTAAAAACATCCATCTGGTCTTCATCGATGATATACACTTCCCCCATGCATTCGAGCAATTCCTTAACCAATTCCACATTAGCCAAGCTGGTATTCTTGCCTGCCACGACAGCCGTTGCAGATTCCTGAATCATGCTTGAAGTATTCGGCATCACACGTACAACCTGCTGTCCCGGATTTAAATGGTCTTCCATGAACTCAGTTGTAATACCTGCCAAAACTGAAAGAACCACCTGGCCGGGATTTAATTTATCTTTAATCGATCGCAGGGCTTCCTCTGCACCTTTTGGTTTCATGGCTAAAATGAATAAATCGATCTGCTCAAATGGAAGCTCGCTTTGCGGCATCGCACTCACATTATAATTATCATGAATCTCTTCCAGTCTGTCTGCATTGCTCCTATTCGTTACAAATACTCGATCAGGTGACATTTTCTCAGCTGTCATGACTCCCGAAATCATTGATTCCGCCATTGACCCTGCTCCTAAAAAAGCAATATTTTTATTAGCTAACATGGACATCCTCCTTAAAATAAACAAACTGTTCGTATAACCGTTCGTATTTCATCAACGTTATCTATCGTAACATGCTCAAATACATATTCAAGGGTATTGGGGAAAGACGGGAGGATATGGGCGAGATAGTGAATGAAAACGCTAACATCATTGGCCTAAGATTCACTGAGGCTCTCTCAGCGTGAATAATCCTCTCTCAGGCCGATATTTGCAATAAAATAATTTCCAATTTGTCATAAGTGTACAAAAAAGGCCCGGTCAACCGGCTGAGCAGTACGGAATAAAAAAGCCTCAGATAAATAAAATAAGAAATAAAAAAACTCCCAGCCAGAATGGCTGAGAGCTTTGATAAGCAAATATTAACGCTTTGAGAACTGAGGAGCACGACGAGCACCTTTAAGACCGTATTTCTTACGCTCTTTCATACGTGCGTCACGAGTTAATAGTCCTGCGCGCTTTAATGTTGGACGGAATTCTGGATCTGCTTGAAGCAATGCACGAGCGATGCCGTGGCGGATTGCGCCAGCTTGACCAGTGTATCCACCGCCGTTTACATTTACAAGAATGTCGTAGCTGTTAACAGTTTCAGTAGCTACAAGCGGCTGTTTTACAACTTCACGTAAAGCTGCAAAAGGAATGTAATCTGTGATTTCACGACCATTGATGATGATTTTACCGTCGCCTGGAACTAAACGAACACGTGCAACGGAGCTCTTACGACGACCAGTACCAATATATTGAACCTGTGCCAAGTTAATAACCTCCCTAAAAATTATCCACGAAGTTCGTAAACTTCAGGTTGTTGTGCTTGGTGCTTATGTTCGCTACCAGCATATACGTGTAATTTCTTGAACATTTGACGACCAAGAGAGTTCTTTGGAAGCATGCCTTTGATTGCAAGCTCAAGCATTCTCTCAGGGTAGTTTGTACGCATTTCAAGAGCAGTTCTTGTTTTTAGACCGCCTGGGTGCATGCTGTGACGGTAGTAGATCTTGTCAGTAAGCTTTTTCCCAGTAAGTTCGATTTTTGAAGCATTGATAAGAATTACATGATCACCAGTATCAACATGTGGTGTATAAGTTGGTTTATGTTTACCACGTAGAATTGATGCAACTTCACTAGCAAGACGACCAAGAGTTTTGCCTTCAGCATCAATCACGTACCATTTACGTTCGATATTGTTTGAATTCGCCATAAACGTTGTACGCATCAGTTTTCCCTCCTAATAATTCCATTCATAATCATTTTTTGGTTTATCTATTCGACACAATAAGTTCCGGGGCTTATCGTGGTTTTAATAATAATACCATATGCTATAATATAACTTTGACAGTCCAATGTCAAGCGAATGTTACACCTGGTTTAGTTGTTTTAAAATCTTTTTTTATATGAGTTTGGCTTTACAACGCGCCCTCGCGGTTCCTCAATTGTTTTTTCCAAAATTTTAATAAAAAACTTTCCACAAATATAAACCTTGGGGAGGCGCTGTTTTTCCGGCAGCTGATCTGTTTTTTTCTTTAAGAACAGATGGCATGGAATCGGGGTCTCTTTCCCCTGAGCCAACTTCAAGCAGTGTGCCGGCCAGGATGCGGACCATATTATATAAGAATCCGGTGCCTCTAAAGCGGAAGATGAGCATATCCTCTTTTTCGTGCACCTCTATCTCCTGTAGTTCCCTGACCTTATCCTCCACTTCCGTCTTAGCGGAGCAGAAGCTTGTAAAATCATGTGTCCCTATTAAATCCGCTGCCGCTTGTTTGATAGCATCCGTATTTAAGGGATAGGGGTACTGATAGGCATAATGCCGTTTAAAAGGGTCTCTCCTGGATGAGCGATGCACGAAGTAACGATATTCCTTCCCTTTCGCATCAAAACGGACATGAAAGTCATCAGGCACTGTCTCAGCCCCTACTATGGCCACCTCATCCGGCAGCAGGGAATTAAGGGCGATTTCCCATTTTTCAATAGGAATATTCAAAGGGGAATCGAAATGGATCACCTGGCCCTTTGCATGGACACCCGCATCAGTTCTGCCTGAGGCTGTGACCTTGATGTCTTCTCCTTTATGAAGCTTCTTTAAGGCCCTCTCCAGCTCTCCTTGAACAGTCCGCTTGCCAGGCTGCACCTGATAGCCTGCGAAATGGGTGCCGTCATACGTTATAATACATTTAAATCTTTGCATAAGGTCACCTCATTACGCCCTCAGCAGGATTAACACCAGAGTCAGGACTGCAAGCATTGCCAGCATTGCCGTATCCTTCAGACCCCAGTTAAGCTGCCTGTATTTCGTTCTGCCTTCTCCGCCTCTATAGCCGCGTGACTCCATCGCTACAGCAAGCTCCTCAGCCCGTTTAAACGAACTGACAAACAAAGGGATTAAGAGAGGAATAATGGCTTTAATACGTTCTTTAATCGGGCCGCTTGAAAAATCGACTCCCCTGGCTGTCTGAGCTTTCATGATTTTATCCGTTTCCTGCATAAGTGTCGGGATAAAGCGTAGAGAAATAGACATCATTAACGCCAGTTCATGCACCGGAAACTTGATTTTATTCAATGGAGCCAGCAGGCTTTCCAGACCATCCGTTATTTCAATCGGAGTCGTTGTCAAAGTCAGAATGGAAGTCATCAGAATGAGCAGGAAGAAGCGCAATGATATGAAAATCCCCTGTCTCAAACCTTCCTCATAGATTGTAATCCATCCAAAACGGAAGAGGACTTCACCCTCTTTTGTCAAAAACAAGTGAAGGAATAATGTAAAAATAACAAGCAGAAGGACCGGCTTTAGCCCTGTATAAATAAACCGGATTGGCACCTTCGATAAAGCAATCATCAAAAAGGTGTAAACCGTCAGTAAGCCGTATGTCAGCATATTATTTGCCAGGAAGACAATGCACACGAATAAGAAAATAAGGACTAGCTTAGAACGGGGATCCATCCTGTGCAGGACAGACTCTGCCGGAACATAGCGCCCAAAAATCATTTTATCCATCATTTTGGCGTCCCCCTTTTCATCGCAGCAGCAATCTCATCCGTCAGCTCATCCATGGTCAGACATGTCTTAGAGAAACGGATGTTAAGTGATTTTTCCATTTTAAGCTGAAAACGGACAACCTCCGGAACATCGAGGCCAAGCTTCAGCAAGCCTTCCGGAGAAGAAAAGATTTCTTTAGGCGTTCCTTTTCTGTACACTTCACCGTTGTGCATGATGACAATCTGATCAGCATAGCGGGAGGCGTCCTCCATGCTATGTGTCACGAGCACTGTCGATAGCCCTCTTGTACCATGCAGGCTGTAGAACATATCCATGATTTCTTTTCTGCCCCGAGGGTCAAGCCCTGCAGTAGGCTCATCCAGGACAATGACATCAGGCTCCATTGCCAGCACTCCGGCTATCGCCACCCGTCTCATTTGGCCGCCTGACAGGTCAAATGGGGACTTGTGTAAAATTTCCTCCGGCAGGCCAACCTGGCTTATGGCCGCTCTTGCTCTTTTTTTGGCTTCCTCTTCTGACACTCCGAAGTTCATCGGACCAAAGCATATATCTTTCTCGACTGTTTCCTCAAACAGCTGATGCTCAGGAAATTGAAACACGATGCCGACCCTTTGGCGGATTTCCTTCAGGGTTTTTTGTTTCTTTTGCGAGGTGATCAGACGCTCTCCAATCACTACCTGGCCTTCTGTCGGTTTAAGCAGGGCATTTAAATGCTGGAGGACAGTCGATTTGCCTGATCCGGTATGCCCGATGATTGCCAGAAACGTGCCTGATGGAATATCAATGGAAACATCCTTTATGGCGAGTCGTTCAAATGGCGTATTGACCTGATACCGGTATTCTACATTTTGGAGTGAGATGTCCATAATTCTTCCACCAACTCTTCTTCAGATAAATAATGCCTTGATAGCTGCAATCCTTTTTCTCTTAATATCTTGCTTAGCTTCACAGGAAAAGGAATATCCAGGCCCAGCTTTACAAGCTCTTCATCCATTTGAAAGATTTCCTCAGGTGAACCTTCCCGATATAACTGTCCTCTGTTCATAACCACGATGCGATCAGCCTTTGCAGCTTCCTCCAAATCATGTGTGATGGAGATGACTGTCATATGATAGTCCTGCTTCAGCTCTCTGACGGTTTCAAGCACCTCTTCACGCCCTCTTGGATCAAGCATGGAGGTTGACTCGTCCAGAATTATAATGTCCGGCCTTAGGGCGATGACGCCGGCAATGGCCACCCTTTGTTTCTGGCCGCCAGATAGATGGTGCGGCTCTTGATTAAGAAATTGTTCCATTTTGACTTTCTCCAGTGATTGCGCAACACGCTGAACCATGTCATTTCTTTCAATTCCATGGTTTTCTAAACCAAAAGCCACATCATCCTGTACAGTCGTTCCGACAAACTGGTTATCCGGATTCTGAAAAACCATGCCGATCTTCTTTCTGGTTTCCCAGACGGTCTCTTCGGTCAATGGAATTCCGCCTACTGCAATACTGCCTTTCAGAGGAAAGTGCAGGCCATTCAGCAGTTTGGCCAGTGTTGATTTCCCCGAACCATTATGGCCAACAATAGCAAGCCATTCCCCTTTCAATATATTGAAAGAGACATTGTGCAGCGCATATCCAGCCTCTGCATCGTACTTAAACGAAACAGCTTTCAATTCTACCAGCGGCTCGTTCATGTGAAGTCCTCCTCTCAGCTCTGCTTCTCTATTTCAGCTCTGCTCTAATATTTTTATCCTAATGAAAAAACCCGCCATTCTTGGCGAGCTTTAAATAGTTCGATAATAGGTTATGTTACCGGATAGCAAGCGCTGAATGATACCATTCTCCCACACTTGTAATACACAACAACATCTGGATTTCTGCTATCTAAGCTTATCGGATGCCTATTATGCCTCCCTATTAAAAGCTCATACTGACGCAGTATGGTGGTTGGTTCTTGCTATTGTATGACTGTTCAGAGACCTCGATTTCCTTATGGTTTATGAACTAACAGAATTTAAAAAAGCCTGCACCTCTTTCCGTCAGGCAGTAAAACTGCCGGGCGCAAATCTTCTTTCCGGAAGAGGTGCATGAGCTAGACAAGACAGTGTACCAAGTGAGGGGGCATCTATTACTCAACCATCCCTGTTTAATAGCTGTACATGCTCATCGTAACGCTCGTTCTTGGCCTGATATGGGCGTTTCTAACATATTAAGGAAACAGCCGGTCTTATAGAAAAAGGGCAAAGAACAAGTTCAATGAAACCGTCCCGCGCCCTTTCCTTAAAAAATTATACTAACTCGATGATTACCATTGGCGCACCGTCTCCACGACGAGGTCCAAGCTTCATAATACGAGTGTATCCGCCTTGGCGCTCTTCATAACGAGTTGCGATGTCGCTGAATAATTTTTGAACTGCATCCTGGTCAGTTTCAGCGTTGGCTACCTCATTGCGAACAAAAGCAGCTGCTTGACGGCGTGCATGCAAGTCGCCGCGCTTTCCAAGAGTGATCATTTTCTCAACAACTGAACGAAGTTCTTTTGCACGAGCTTCAGTTGTTTCGATGCGCTCATTGATGATTAGATCTGTTGCTAAGTCACGCAGCATAGCTTTACGTTGTGAGCTAGTGCGTCCTAACTTTCTGTATCCCATGAAAGTTTCCCTCCTTTGTTGAAGTCATTCAATCTGCTGAAAGCAAACATATAAAGATGATGGATCAATTCACATCAATCAATCGTCTTTACGTAAGCCCAGTCCAAGATCTTCTAATTTATGCTTTACTTCCTCAAGTGACTTTCTGCCCAAGTTACGGACCTTCATCATATCCTCTTCAGTCTTATTGGCTAATTCCTGAACAGTATTGATGCCAGCGCGCTTTAAGCAGTTGTAAGAACGTACAGATAAGTCAAGTTCTTCAATTGTCATCTCAAGTACTTTTTCTTTTTGGTCTTCTTCTTTTTCAACCATGATTTCGGCATTTTGAGCTTCATCAGTTAAACCGACAAAGATATTCAAATGCTCAGTTAAGATCTTCGCTCCAAGTGCAACCGCATCTTGAGGACCTGTACTTCCGTCAGTCCAAACATCGAATGTTAACTTATCATAGTTAGTCATTTGACCCACACGTGTATTCTCTACCTGATAAGAAATGCGAGATACTGGAGTGTAGATGGAATCGATAGGAATCACACCGATTGGCTGATCTTCTCTCTTGTTTTGGTCAGCTGGTGTATAGCCTCGTCCGCGTCTTGCAGTTAAACGCATGCGCAGGTGGGCATTCGAACCTAGGGTAGCAATATGAAGATCCGGATTAAGGATTTCAACATCGCTGTCATGAGTTACGTCAGCTGCCTTCACTACACCTTCACCCTGAACATCGATTTCCAATGTTTTTTCTTCATCAGAGTAGATTTTAAGTGCTAGTTTTTTAATGTTTAAAATGATAGATGTTACATCTTCTACGACGCCTTCAATTGTTGAGAACTCATGAAGTACCCCATCAATTTGTATCGATGTGACAGCGGCACCTGGGAGTGAGGATAAAAGGATACGACGTAAGGAGTTACCCAAAGTTGTACCATATCCACGCTCAAGTGGCTCGACGACGAACTTGCCGTATTTGGCATCATCGCTGATCTCAACCGTTTCGATTTTTGGTTTTTCTATTTCGATCATCAAAATATACCCTCCTTCAAAACGTCGAAACCCCGGCTAGCAATCTCTAACCGAAATTCCCCCATGTATACGTTCCCGTTTTGTGCACAACAACTGGAATAATTGTTCTGTATAACTAAAAATTTAGTATCATATCCCATTATAGACAAGGATACAAATTCTATACAGAAAAATTATACACGGCGGCGTTTTGGTGGACGACATCCGTTATGAGGAACTGGAGTTACGTCTCTGATAGCAGTAACTTCTAGACCAGCAGCTTGAAGAGCACGGATAGCAGCTTCACGTCCTGCACCAGGTCCTTTAACAGTTACTTCAAGGGATTTCATACCGTGTTCCTGAGAAGTTTTAGCTGCAGTTTCAGCTGCCATTTGCGCTGCGAATGGAGTAGATTTACGAGAACCTTTGAATCCAAGAGCTCCAGCACTTGACCAGGAAACAGCATTTCCATGAACATCAGTGATAGTTACGATTGTGTTATTGAAAGTAGAACGGATATGTGCAATACCTTGTTCAATATTCTTTTTCACACGACGCTTACGTGTATTAGTTTTACGAGCCATTTAAAGTTACCTCCTTTACCGATTATTTCTTCTTGTTCGCTACAGTCTTACGAGGACCTTTGCGAGTACGAGCGTTGTTTTTAGTGTTTTGTCCGCGAACCGGTAAACCACGGCGATGACGTAGACCGCGATAGCTTCCGATCTCCATTAGACGTTTGATGTTAAGTGATACCTCACGGCGAAGGTCACCTTCAACTTTCAATTTGTCGATGATGTCACGGATTTTGTTAAGTTCATCTTCTGTAAGATCACGAACACGAGTGTCTTCAGAAACACCAGCTTCAGCCAAAACTTTTTGAGCTGTAGATTTACCAATACCAAAGATATAAGTTAATGAGATTACTACACGTTTTTCACGTGGAACATCTACACCAGCAATACGTGCCATTGTATAAGCGCACCTCCTTCAAATTAACCTTGTTTTTGTTTATGTTTAGGGTTTTCACAGATAACCATTACTTTTCCACGTCTGCGGATAACTTTACACTTTTCGCAGATTGGTTTAACTGATGGTCTTACTTTCATTATCCTAACCTCCTTAATAGTACGGAGTGCAATGATTATTTAAAACGATATGTGATTCTACCGCGTGTTAAATCATATGGAGATAGCTCAACTGTTACTTTATCTCCAGGTAAAATGCGGATGAAGTGCATACGGATCTTACCGGATACATGAGCTAGCACTGTATGACCATTTTCTAATTCTACCTTAAACATTGCATTTGGCAAAGTATCAACAACTGTGCCTTCTATTTCAATTACATCGTCTTTCGCCATTGAACGATTCTCCCTTCTTCATGTCATATACGAATTCATTTGCATACTTTGCAAGCGCAAAGCGCAACTTTCCGTTTGTTACACGGCCGGTCTCCTTGAGACTGGTCTGAACTTCTGGAGAGATATAATTAAGCAATTGCAGATGCTGAATGTTCTTTTTCTTCGGGCAATCGAATTTCTTCCTGCCGCCGTCAGCAAGCATAACAAACCTTTCATCCATCAACCTTATAATTATAGCATATTGACCAGCGTCACGCCCGCTTTTGATCAAAACAATTTGACCAGGCTGCGGATTCGTATCAGAACCAACCAATGGAATCACCTGCACCTTAGGCTTTTGTTAATATTTCATAACCGGATTCAGTGATCGCTATTGTATGCTCAAAATGGGCACACCTTTTACCGTCAACAGTCACAACTGTCCAGTTATCGGTTAAGGTTTTAACATAACGACTTCCTGCATTCACCATAGGTTCAATAGCAAGTACCATACCCGGCTTTAAGCGCGGCCCTCTGTTAGGCGGTCCATAATGAGGAATTTGAGGATCCTCATGTAAGTCTTGCCCTACTCCATGGCCGACATACTCGCGTACAATGGAAAAGCCATTAGATTCCGCATACGTTTGGATAGCATGGGAGATGTTCGACAAGCGCTCACCCGGTTTTGCTTCTTCAAGACCTTTATATAATGATTCCTCTGTCACATCCATCAGACGCTCGGAGTCCTCATCAATTTGGCCAATAGCATAAGTCCAGGCTGAGTCACCATGATAACCGTTATATTTAGCACCGATATCAATGCTGATTATATCACCGTTATTTAAAACTCGAGCACCAGGAATCCCATGAACAAGTTCATCATTAACTGAAGCACAAATGCTGCCGCGGAAACCATTATACCCTTTAAAAGACGGGATTGCATCGTGTTTACGGATAAACTGATCAGCAATATCATCCAGTTCGCGGGTTGTGATGCCGGGTACAATATGTTTCTTCAGCTCCTGGTGTGTAAGTGCTACGATCCTGCCGGCCTCACGCATTATATCAAGTTCACGCGGGGTTTTGCAAATGATCATTGTAAGCCCCCGAGCAAAGCATCAAGATCAGAAAATACTTTATTAATATCTTGCTGACCATCAATATTGCGCAGATATCCTTTCGTTTCGTAGAAATCGAGCAACGGCTTTGTCTGTTTAATATTGACGTCAAGTCTATTCTGAACAGTAGCTTCATTATCATCAGCACGCTGATACAGCTCACCGCCGCAGCGATCGCACACTCCGTCCTTCGCTGGCGGATTGAATACTAAATGATAAGTAGCTCCGCAGTCTTTACAGATACGGCGTCCGGTAAGACGTTCCATTAGAATGCTCTGATCAACATCAATATTAATGACATAATCAATTTTCTTATTCAAATCAGAAAGGATGTTTTCAAGGGCATCTGCTTGGGCAACTGTTCTTGGGAACCCATCCAGCAAAAAGCCTTTTTCGCAATCATCCTTGCTTAAACGTTCACGGACAATGCCGATTGTTACTTCATCAGGAACAAGCTCGCCTTTATCCATGAATGATTTTGCTTTAAGGCCTAGGTCCGTTTCGTCTTTAATAGCCGCACGGAACATATCTCCAGTAGAGATATGAGGGATGCCGTATTTTTGGACGATCTTCTCGGCTTGTGTACCTTTTCCGGCACCAGGGAGCCCCATTAAAACTAAATTCACGTCAATTTCCCCCTAGTCTCTAAATGGTATAAGGGAACATGCTGTCCCCTACAACCAAGTTATTTAATGAAACCTTTATAATGACGCTTAACGAGCTGTGCTTCAAGCTGCTTCATCGTTTCAAGTGCAACACCGACAACGATCAGCAGGCTTGTGCCTCCAATTTGCGCAGATTCAGGCAATCCGGCGATATTAATGAAGAATACCGGCAGGATTGAAATGACTGTCAGGAAGAGCGCACCGACCAATGTTAAACGGTATAAGACGCGAGTTAAATATTCCTGCGTGTTATTTCCTGGACGGATGCCCGGGATATAACCGCCCTGCTTCTTCAGGTTTTCCGCAACTTGTTCCGGATTTACCTGAATGAAAGCATAGAAATAAGTAAAAGCAATGATTAATGCACTATAAATGACCATTCCGATTGGAGACGTGTAGTCAAATATTCTTTGAATCCATAGCGTTACATCATTCTGCTCGAAGAAACCAGCAATGGTTCTTGGCGTGATAATGAATGAAATCGCAAAGATTACTGGAATTACACCAGCTGCATTAACTTTTAACGGAAGATGAGTTGATTGTCCGCCAGCAGAATTTTTTCCTGCTGTTACACGCTTAGCGTATTGAATAGGAATCTTTCTTAATGCCTGTTGGATGAAGATCGTTCCCACAACAATAGCAATGACTGCAACCAGAATAAGCACGACTGTCACAATGCGAAGGAATAGCTGCTCTCCTGCATTTTCAAATTGCTGAGCATAGATCTGGTTAACCGTTGAAGGAATACCAGCTGCGATACCAGCAAAGATAATGATGGAAATGCCATTGCCTACACCTTTTGATGTAATCTGCTCACCAAGCCACATTAAAAATGCAGTTCCGGCAGTCAAAACTACAGCAATCAATAGATAAGAGGTAATTCCCGGATTCTCAATCAGCATTCCGCCTGCTAGGTTATTAAACCCATAAGACATACCGAGAGCCTGGATAAAACCAAGCACGATAGTAAAGTAACGGGTAAACTGAGCTAACTTACGGCGTCCAACCTCACCCTGCTTTGACCATTCCGTAAACTTGGGAACAACATCCATCTGCAGAAGCTGAACAATAATGGATGCCGTAATGTACGGCATGATGCCCATCGCAAGAATCGAGAAGTTTAGGAGCGCCCCGCCGCCGAATGTATTCAGAACACCGAATACATTAAGTTCATCCTGGGCTTTTAATAGATCTGCATTTACGCCCGGTACAGGGATAAATGTACCGATGCGAAATACAATCAGCATTAAAAGGGTGAAAATAATCTTTCGTCTTATATCACCCACACGCATAAAATTGGAGATTGTCTGAAACATTAAATCACCTCAGTTTGACCGCCGGCAGCTTCGATAGCTTCCTTCGCAGCAGAGGAGAATTTATGAGCTTTAACTGTAAGCTTTTTCTCAACTTTGCCTTTTGCAAGAATCTTGATTCCTGCTTTTTCGTTGCTTACTACACCAGTTTCGATAAGAAGCTCAGGAGTTACTTCTGCTCCATCTTCGAAACGGTTTAAAGCATCAAGGTTCACAACCGCGTATTCTTTACGGTTGATGTTAGTGAAACCGCGCTTAGGCAAGCGTTGGAATAAAGGTGTTTGACCACCCTCGAATCCAGGACGGACACCGCCGCCAGAACGAGCGTTTTGACCTTTATGACCCTTACCAGCAGTTTTACCATTACCGGAACCGATACCACGGCCTTTGCGTTTGCGTTCCCCACGAGAACCTTCTGCAGGCTTTAATTCATGAAGTTTCATGTTGGCACCTCCTTATTTGTAGAAGAATAGAATTATTTTTCTTTTACCACAACAAGGTGAGCAACTTTGTTGATCATTCCGCGGATAGCAGGATTATCTTGATGCTCAACTGTTTGGTGCATTTTGCGTAAGCCAAGAGCCTTAACTGTTTCGCGCTGGTCTTGCGGGCGACCAATCACGCTGCGAGTGAGGGTTACTTCTAGTTTATTCGCCATTTGATATCCCTCCTTATCCTAACAGTTCTTCTACTGATTTACCACGTAATTTCGCTACGTCCTCAGCACGTTTTAATTGAGTTAAACCGTTCAAAGTGGCGCGAACCATGTTGATTGGTGTGTTAGTACCTAAAGATTTAGATAAGATATCACCAACACCAGCTAATTCCAGAACCGCACGAACAGGACCTCCGGCGATTACTCCAGTACCTTCAGAAGCAGGCTTAAGAAGGATTTCTCCAGCACCGAAGTGACCGATTACCTGGTGAGGAATTGTAGTTCCAACCATAGGTACTTCGACTAAGTTTTTCTTAGCATCTTCAATAGCTTTGCGGATTGCTTCAGGAACTTCCTGTGCTTTACCTGTACCAAAGCCAACGTGACCGTTTTTGTCACCTACTACTACAAGAGCAGAGAAACGAAAACGACGTCCACCTTTAACAACCTTTGCTACACGATTAACCGTAACTACGCGCTCTTCAAGTTCAAGTTTGTTTGGATCAATACGACGCATCTTTTTGTGTCCCTCCTTTGTCTATTAAAATTCTAAACCATTTTCACGTGCTGCATCAGCTAATGCTTGAACACGTCCATGATATAGATAGCCACCACGATCGAAAACGACAGCTTTAACGCCTTTTTCGACTGCGCGCTTTGCAACTAATTCTCCGACCTTAACTGCTGCATCAACGTTGCCAGTTGCATCAAGGTTTACTTCTTTATCTTGTGTAGAAGCACTTGCTACAGTAACTCCGTTTACATCATCAATAAGTTGAGCATAAATGTGCTTGTTTGAACGATACACATTTAAACGAGGACGAGCCGCAGTTCCAGAAAGTTTCGCACGCACACGAGCATGTCTTTTCTTACGAACTGCATTTTTATCAGCCTTCGTAATCATTTCGGTCACTCCTTTCGTTTACCTAAGCGGCATTACTTACCAGTTTTACCTTCTTTACGACGAACATATTCGCCTTCATAGCGGATACCTTTACCTTTGTAAGGCTCTGGAGGACGAACATCACGGATGTTGGCAGCCAATGCGCCAACACGCTCTTTGCTAGTACCTTTAACAATGATCTTTGTGTTAGATGGTACTTCAACTTCAATACCTTCTTCAGGCTCGATTTCAACAGGATGAGAGTAACCAACGTTTAAAACAAGCTTTTTGCCTTGTTTTTGAGCACGGTAACCGACACCGATAAGCTCTAGTCCTCTTTCGAATCCTTTTGACACACCTTCAACCATGTTAGCTAGAAGTGCGCGAGTAGTTCCGTGCAATGCGCGGTGTTCTTTCGCATCAGATGGACGGGAAACGTTGATTACGTTCTCCTCCACCTTGATTTCGATATCCTGGTTGAATGAACGGGAAAGTTCACCTTTAGGACCCTTCACAGTAACAGTGTTATTGTCATTAGTAACAGTAACACCAGATGGAATTTCGATTGGTTTTTTACCTATACGAGACATTTAATTGCACCTCCATTCATGAAAAACTCTATTACCAAACGTATGCTAATACTTCTCCGCCGACTTGTTTAGCGCGGGCTTCTTTATCAGTAATAACTCCTTGAGAAGTAGAAACTAGTGCGATTCCAAGACCGTTAAGTACGCGAGGTACTTCATCAGCCTTTGCGTATACACGAAGACCAGGCTTACTGATACGCTTAAGACCAGTGATAACGCGTTCGTTGTTTGAACCGTATTTTAAGAAAATGCGGATGATGCCTTGCTTGTTATCCTCGATAAGCTCAACATCACGTACAAAACCTTCACGCTTTAAGATCTCTGCAATTTCTTTCTTGATGTTAGAAGCAGGAACTTCTAATTTTTCGTGACGAACCATGTTCGCATTACGGATGCGAGTTAGCAAGTCTGCAATTGGATCTGTCATGACCATTGTTTTTACCTCCTTCCCATGCTTGGGGTTTACCAGCTAGCTTTTTTCACGCCAGGAATTTGTCCTTTATATGCTAATTCACGGAAACAAATACGACAAAGCTTAAATTTACGGTATACAGAATGTGGACGTCCGCAGCGTTCGCAGCGAGTGTACTCCTGTACCTTGTGTTTAGGCGTGCGTTTTTGCTTCGCAATCATTGACTTTTTAGCCACGTTTTCGCCTCCCTCTATTTAGCGATTACTTTTGGAATGGCATTCCAAATTGAGTTAAAAGTTCACGAGCTTCTTCATCAGTGTTAGCTGTAGTTACGATAACGATATCCATACCACGAACTTTGCTTACTTTATCGTAATCAATCTCAGGGAAGATCAACTGTTCTTTGACACCTAGAGTATAGTTACCACGGCCGTCAAATGACTTCTTAGAGATACCGCGGAAGTCACGTACACGTGGAAGAGATACAGATACTAACTTATCAAAGAACTCATACATGCGCTCTCCACGAAGAGTAACTTTCGCGCCGATTGGCATACCTTCACGAAGACGGAAGCCAGCGATAGATTTCTTAGCGCGAGTGATAACCGGCTTTTGACCAGTGATCAATGTTAATTCCTCAACAGCTTTATCTAGTGCTTTAGCGTTTTGAACAGCGTCACCAACACCCATGTTGATAACGATTTTTTCAAGCTTAGGTGCTTGCATAACTGATTTATAGTTAAACTTGCTCATTAGAGCAGGAGTAATTTCTTTTGAATGCTTTTCTTTTAGGCGGTTCATCCATTGTACCTCCCTTCTTCTTTGAACTATTTATCTAGAACTTCACCGGATTTTTTTGCAACACGTACTTTTTTGCCATCAACCGTTTTATAGCCTACACGAGTTGGTTCACCAGATTTAGGATCGACAGGCATAACGTTTGATACATGAACAGGTGCCTCTTGGCTGATGATTCCGCCTTGCGGGTTCATCTGAGAAGGCTTAGAGTGTTTCTTTACAATGTTAACTCCTTCAACAAGCACTCGGCTTTGTTTAGGGAACGCTGCAAGAATAACGCCCGTTTTGCCTTTATCCTTACCAGAGATGACCATAACTTTGTCACCTTTTTTCACATGCATCTGTGCGCACCTCCTTAAAGGCAATTTAATTTGTTATTTATAATACTTCTGGAGCTAAAGATACAATTTTCATGAAGTTGTTTTCACGTAGTTCACGGGCAACTGGTCCGAAGATACGAGTTCCGCGTGGTCCTTTGTCATCACGAATAATTACACATGCGTTTTCATCGAAACGAATGTAAGTACCGTCATTACGGCGTACACCGCTCTTAGTACGAACAACTACCGCTTTAACAACATCACCTTTTTTAACAACGCCACCTGGTGTTGCTTGTTTCACTGTACAAACGATAACATCACCGATGTTAGCAGTCTTGCGGCCAGAGCCACCAAGAACTTTAATTGTAAGTACTTCACGAGCACCAGAGTTGTCAGCAACTTTTAAACGTGATTCTTGTTGAATCATGTGTGTAACCTCCCTTCGGGATAAACCTTATTCCGAACAA